>CAYUWX010000040.1:0-1971 GCA_964448715.1 Candidatus Woesearchaeota archaeon | reverse complement strand
CAAAACAGCTATTTATTGTGCAGATTGGTTTAGAGATTATTTAATGTGCAAAGCCCTTTCTATCGAAAACTTTATAAATAAATTTCATAAAATAAATTTTATGAGTTTAATACTTCAAACTATAGCAAACACTCTAGGTGATATAACTCTAGAAACTTCTAAATTATCTCCATTATTTCCGGGAACAATGATTACTTTAGCGTCCATAAGTTTTTACACAAGAAAAAAAATACATAAAAAATTAAACAAACCTAAAAAGTAATTTTATCTCCAATTTTTAATATATTTTCGCCAGCATTCATTTCTATAACATATTTAGATTTAGCCTTAGGCAAAATAAAAGAGATAAATGGATAAGCTTTTCGAACATCAACAACTTTTTTACTTGAATCTAAAAAAACAACATCTATAGAAAAAAATACAAACAACATATGAATCATAGAATTAAACCTACTTTCAGAATCTAAAACAAATATTAAACTCTCACTCTTATTTAATTTCTTAGAAAACATCAAACCTTTAAACCTAGAAAAAAAACTATCTAAAATCTTAGCTCTAGAAACAACCTTATTATTAAATTTTACATCCATTTCTTTTTCTTAAAATAAAAGCTCATTAATGCTACACTTATGGCCATAATCAATAAAGGAACAAAAAAACCATTACTATAATGATAAAATGGTATTTTCTCAAAATTCATTCCCCAAATACCAGATATTAACATTGGCAACAATAATAAAGAAGCGATAACTGTAAAACTTTTCATAATATCATTTAATCTATTTGAAACTGAACTCATATACATATCCATTGTTCCAGTTAATCTTTCTCTAAATATTTCACTTATAGAAACTGTCTGATTAGCTTCCATTTTTAATTCAGAAAACCAACTAATATTTTTAAGAGAAATATATTTAGCATGCCCTAAAGAAATTATTTCAATCAAATCTTGATTAGTTATTAAAGCCCTCCTAATTTCTGTAACATCTTTTTTCAAAATAGAAATATTTTTAGGAGTTTTAATTTTATTTTCAAGAATTTTATCTTCTAATTTATCTACCTCGTCTTCTAATTTATCTAATTTTGAATGAAATCTTTTTGTTACAGATGAAGCAATTCTGCAAAAAATATAAGTCAATCCATTTGAAAAAAATTCCTTTCCTTCACTACCCTGTAATAATTCAAACAAATCATTAATAGTAAAAACTTTTTTAGAATGTATGGATACAATAAAATTATTGCTTATAAAAATTCCAAAAGGAGTATAACCTGATCTAGAATTTAATGCTCTCAAAATAATCATAGAATAACTTTTACGATTTATAGTTCTAGGTAATTCCGTTTTTCCTAAAACTTTTTTCATATCTTCAACATAAATACCCGTAAGATTTTTTACATGAGTTAATTCTCTATCTGTAGGATTATCTAAATCTATCCAAACTTTTTCACCAACATTAAAATTAGCAATTGTAGAACTCTTTCTAACCACTCCTTTTGAATATCTCAAAGATCTAATCATATCTATACTTTTATAAAATTAATTTTTAAATCTTTCCTTTTTTTAGAAAAATATATTGGCGACAGAGCCCAAGACAAATGATCCGAAAACCACCTTTAAGTTAACATAAATTCAACAAATCTTTAGGTTGCTCCGCCAATATACAAAATATAAGGTTAAAAAAAATATTTAAAACTGCCTATACTAGCCTCTCAACATAAAATACTATCTCTTTTTTCTCTTTTGTTTTTTTAATCTTTAATGTTGCAACAGTCTTTTTTGCAAGAATTTCTGAATCTCTATATTTGTCAACATATAGATAGCCTCCTTTCTTTAATAAATCGTAATAAACTCTTAATGTTTTTTTAAGGGTATTCAAAGAATCTTCCTTATTTACTTTTATCCTTTCATTCCATCCTCCATTAGCATGGGGGATAGATCTAACCGTGGGTAGCGAAAATGAAGAAGTATTA
>CAYUWX010000039.1:0-1995 GCA_964448715.1 Candidatus Woesearchaeota archaeon | reverse complement strand
TTTTAATTATGGATAAAATAACTAAAGAAAAAGTTGAAAAATATTTTTCTGTAAGTCGTGAAGCATATGAAATGGCTAAAGATAATGTGGCTGATAAAGAAAAAGGAGAAGATTTTTTAGATATGATTGATAGATATATTAGGGATGCTCAACATTTTTTTGATAAAGGAGATTTAGTTAATTCTTTTGCTGCTTTAAATTATGCACATGGATGGTTAGATGCTGGTGCAAGAAGCGGTATTTTTGATGTTCATGATTCTAGATTGTTTACCGTTGATTAAGTGTATTGATATAAATATTTATTAAACTTAAAATATATTTTTGTTTATTTTCTAATGTTCCATTATATTCTTCAATTCGTTCAGACAATGGTTTAATATCATTTTTTATCCGACCTAAACTTGATTCTATTATTGTTTCTGCCTTTAAGTATTCACCTAATGAATGTTCTTTTAATTTAGAAAACTTATAAGGTATTTTATCTAATTCTCCTTCCAGTATCCATTCAATCGAGTCCATTTTTAAAATTTAATTCTATTTTACTTTTTATATTTTCTAATTTTCTCATTTTAATATTTGACATTTCTAACATTTTTTTAGAAGCTTTATGTGCATCATCATCTTTATATTTATCATCTAAATATATTACTTCTGTTATTCCAGATTGAATTATTAATTTTGCACATTCATTACAAGGAAATAGTGCTATATAAATTTTTGAATCTTTTAATTCCCTTGTTGAATTAAGTATTGCATTTGCTTCTGCATGAACAACATATGGATATTTTGTATCATTTATGTTTTCTGCTTCCCTTGTCCAAGGTAATTCATCATCAGAACATCCAATTGGAAAACCATTGTATCCTATCCCCATTATTTTTTTTTCAGGATTTACTATACATGCTCCAACTTGAGTGTTCGGATCTTTACTTCTTTTTGCAGATAATAAAGCAATTCCCATAAAATAAGTATCCCAATCAATATAATCTTCTCTTTTTCCAGTAACTGTTAATTTAGGTTGCCAGTCCTTTAGAAATTTAGTTATTTTATTTTGAAAATCTTCTAATGAATTATCATTATTTATTATAATATCTGCCTGTTTAGTTACTAAATGTAATTGTTGATTAGTATTTTTTGTTGATTCTTCTTCTAATTCTTTTAATTTTAATTCTTCTAATGTTTTTGGATCTCCAACTCTATTTCTTTGTTGAATTCTTTGAAATCTTTGTTCTATTGGAGAAATAACATTTACTAGAATGAAATTATCTAGTTTTTTTAGTTCTATTAATTCTTGCTCATTTCTGATAGAAGTAATTACGTATTTTCCTTCTTCTATTTTTTCTATTGTTTTTTTTGCTAAGATATTTGCACCATAATTTTTTCTTAGTTCGTTTCCAGCATAAATCATATTTTCTCTAGTTAATTGTAATTTGTTATCTAATAATACTGAACGAATTATATTGGATAGTGAGTGATGTGCAAATCCTCTTTTTTCTAATTCTTTTGCTATAGTATCTTTTCCAGAAGCATAATATCCAGTAATTCCAATTATCATAATTTGGTGAATATTGTTTTATTTAAAATGATTATGGTAAAGTTTAAAAGTAATTAATTCTAAAATTTAAATATGAAAAAAGTTGTGATATCTTTAGGTGGGTCTATTATTGTTCCAGATAAAGTTGATTATGATTATTTGAAAAAGTTTTCTAAATTTATTAAAAAATTTTCTCGTAGAAATAAAGTAATTATTGTTACTGGGGGAGGAAGTACTGCTAGAAAATATATAGAGGGTTTAAGAAATGTTAGTTCTAAATCTGAATTATTGAGTATTGTAGGTATTGCTTCAACTCGTTTAAATGCTAGATTAGTTTCAGGAGTTTTTGGAATGCAAGATGAAATACCTGAAAAATTAATCGATGTTAAAAAATCTTTGAGAAAAAGAAATTTAGTTATTTGCGGAGCATTAGGTATGCAAAAAAATATGACTTCGGACGG
>CAYUWX010000038.1:0-2065 GCA_964448715.1 Candidatus Woesearchaeota archaeon | reverse complement strand
GTTAATGTTGAAAGGGGACTGTTCGGAACATCACGTAGAGAATATTTTCAACATGCACTTTTTTATAAACAACTAAGTGGATTTGAAAATGGAGGAGCAAGAGAAACATCAACAAAAAAAGCTCCTGATCGAAATGCATTTATCAATTGGATAATTAATTTATTCAATTAATTTTTTTCTTTTTTTTCGTTAATTTTATAAACTAATATTTTTTCTTTTATTTTATGCACTGATGGTCTAATGGCTATGATCCTGGCCTTCCAAGCCAGTGATCCGGGTTCGAGTCCCGGTCGGTGCATTTTCTATTTTTTTAGAAATCTATTTAAAGAATTAATTTAAAATATTATTATGAATAAAAGAGGTATTTCGGCTTTGATAGTAACTAGTCTTTTAGTAGGTATGACTTTTGTAGTTGCAATTTTAGTTGGAGTGTGGGGTACAGAAATTCATCAATCTATGATTAAAAAACAAGAGACAGATGTAGAAAAATTAGGTTTGGTAAATTATGATGTTTATTATAAGGATTCTAATTGTTCTGTTGTTGGAGAAAATTGTTATAGAATGTTATTTGTAAACAATGAAGATTTTTTAATGAGTTTTGTTATTGTTACTAGTACGGATTTAGGAAGTCATGTTTCTGGTCCAGATGGATATAAATTAGGCCCGTATGAACAAAAATTATTTAATATTAGTTATCCTAGTAGTTTAGGTAAGGAAGGTATTTATGCGAAAGTAGATGCTGTTAAAATTTAAAAACATTTATTAATTCTTGATTTATTCAATATTTATATGGATTCGTAGCTCAGCTTGGATGGAGCACTTCCCTCCTAAGGAAGGGGTCGAGGGTTCAAATCCCTCCGGGTCCGTTTATACTTTTACTGCAATTCTTCCGTCTTTTAGAATTCTTATTTTTCCGCCGGATTCAGAAACTACTATCGATACAGCATTTGTATCTTTTGTTATTGCTGCACAAGATCTATGTTTAGTTCCAAAACCTTCTGGAAATTCAAAATCAGACACATTAACATCTAAATATGTTCCCGCACTTATAATATGTCCTTCTAAATCTATTACAAAAACTCCATCTAATTGTGCAAATTCTTTTATTGTTTCTTTTATTGCAGGATCTGTTATTTTTACTTTTTCTTCTAATCTTCCAAATGGATTGATTATTAGCTGTTTTAAATATTTATTTATTTCAGATATATCTCCTATTATAAAACCCGTTCCTATTCTTTTTCCTTCTCTACCTTCATGACTTATTTCCATAGCTATACTTAATACTGCTTCAATAATTCCTTGATCTATATGTTCGGAAATATTTTGCTTCCCCATCTTAAAGAAAACATCATCAACATCAAAAATAAATAGAATTCCCTTATATCCAGTTCCCATGGAGCCATCTTCTATACAAACTACTTTTTCTCCTTTTTTAATATAATCTTTTGTAATAGCTTCCATTAGAATTTCTTTAACGGGAAGAATAGACCCCATATCTAATTTTTTTGTTTTAGTATTATATTCTATTTTTTTGAAAACTTTTGGCTGAACTCTTTTGAAAATTGTAATTTTTATATTTAACTCATGATCTTCTTCATATTCTTCTGTTAGAATTCTTTCAATTGAGACTATTGAATCAGCATTAATATCTTTAGCTATCTTTGTTGCTGCAGTTCCTATTGCTTGTTCAATTGGATTCATAGAATAGATAACCTTAGTTTATTAAAAAACGTTTCTATAATTTTGCTAGAATTTCCTTATTTTTATCTAATGCATCTAATAATGTTTTTCCTAATTGAGATTTTTTATGAATTTGTATCTTTGATTTGTTTGAAGCTATTGCAGAAAAAAGAAATTCATTTTCTAAAATAAATTCTATTGAATCTTTTTTGATATTTTTTGGAAATTGAAAAACTATATATTTTGCTGTTTCAGAAACTTGAAAATCTAGATTATCTTGTTTTTTTAATCTTGGTTTTACATTAAGACTTATTCCAACCTTTTTTTCTATGTTTTCAATTCTTTTTCCTTTTGTTCCTATTATTTGTGCTATGTCTTTTTCTGG
>CAYUWX010000037.1:0-2384 GCA_964448715.1 Candidatus Woesearchaeota archaeon | reverse complement strand
ATGTTCATGATGTTTCTTTTCAAAAATATGTTTATGAAGGTGCAGGCCTAAAAATTAGAAATTGTTATTTAATGCATCTAGATAGTAATTATGTACGTGATGGAGAATTAGAAGTTTCTAAATTGTTTAAACTAGAAGATATAACTTCTAAAGTTTTAGAAGCTAGTGAAGGTTTAGAAAACAGAATTAGAGGTATGATGGAAATTGTTAATTTGCCTACAGATCCTAGAAAAGATATTGGTGCACAATGTAAATCTCCTTATCAATGTCCTTTAACAGAATGCCGGGATCACTTAGAAGATAATCACGTGTTTAAGTTGTATAGGGGAGGAGTTAGATCTCAATCACTTTATGAATCCGGTGTTAATTTGATAAAAGATATCCCTGATGAATTTGAATTGACAGAAAAGCAAGATATTCAAAGAGAGTGTGAAAGAACAGGTAAAGAGTTTATTTCTAAAGAGAATTTAAAACATTTTCTTAATGATTTAAATTATCCTCTTTATTATTTAGATTTTGAGACGTTTAACACGGCCATTCCGATGTTTGATGGTTTGAGTCCCCATCAACAAGTTCCTTTTCAGTATTCATTACACGTAGTTAAGGAAGAAGGTATTGAGCCAGAGCATCACGAGTTTTTGTATAACGGCTCTTCGGATCCTCGTAGAGAGTTTTTTAATTCTTTAAAATCAGTTATTGGTTCATCTGGTGATGTAGTTGTTTATCATGCACCTTTTGAGAAAACTATTTTAAATAAATTAGGTAAATATTTAGGTGAAGAAGAATTTGTTGAGTCTGTAAATTCACGAATTGTAGATTTACTTATTCCATTTAGAAATTTCCATTATTATAATCCTAAACAGCAAGGTTCTGCATCCATTAAGAAAGTTTTACCTGCTTTAGTGGGTAAAGATTATTCTGGTTTAGGCATCCAAGAAGGTGCTGAGGCGAATACCGAGTTTATGCGTGTGACTTATTCAGAAAGTGATGATAAAGAGAAAGTCTATTCTGATTTGTTAAAGTATTGTGAGTTGGATACTGAAGCTATGGTTTGGATCGTTGATAAGTTGAAGGAGAAAGTTTAGAAATTAATTAAAAATCAATCGTAAGAAATTCCTTCGCTAATTTTTATTATTTCGAGAGTAGCACTCTTCTTTTTTATTACATTGATGATAATTACATATAAATTTACAAAAAATTTAAAAAGATAAGATACTACTAATTAATATGGTATATAAAGTAACAAAATCATATAGTCCCCCATTAGATATTTGGTTGCATGATGAATGGGAAAAAAGAAAAGAAGAAGGCCATATTGAATCGGAACCAGGAGTAGAATATATTAATAAATTCGAACTTGAAACTAGATTTGGATTAAAAGACAGTGATTTAAATATAATTGAATCAACACATGCTAAAGAACTAAATAATTATTTAATAGATAATAATTATTCAATAGAGAAATTTAAACTTAAAAATCCATTAGAACTATCTATTGAAGAAGATAAAAAAGAATGGATAAAAGATTTATTGGGATAAAACATGGAAACTGAAGGGTGGGAACCAGTATATAAGGAAAAAGGAGATCTCTATCCAGATGTTATGCCAGAAGTTAAAGAATATTCTAAAATATTTAAAAAAAATAATTATAAAAAAATACTAGACCTAGGTTGTGGAACAGGTAGAAATACAATTTATTTAGCTCAACAAGGTTTTTCAGTTTATGCACTAGATATTTCAAAAACAGGTATAAAAATAACTAAAAATAAGGCAAAAAAATTAAATTTAAATAACATAGAATACAAAATTGCAAATATAACAGATACAAAATATGAAGATAATTCTTTTGATGCAATTATATGTATTTTTGTATTGAGTCACGGATTATTAAAAGATAATCAAGAAGCAATAGATGAAATTTATAGAATTCTAAAACCTGGTGGAATGATTATAACTGAGTTAATGTCTACAAAAGATATAACTTATGGCAAAGGTAAAAAAATAGAAGAAAATACTTATTTAGGCGGAATGGAAGATGATCCACACATGATGCACCACTATTTTACTGAAAAAGAAATAAAAAATATGTTTTCTAAATTTACAAAACTAGAAACTTCAGAAAAAAAATATTTTGATGAAATAGATTCATTCGATATTAAGGCTATAAAGTAAAAGAATTAACTAAATTTTCTTTATACAACCTATGAGATTTTTTCAAAACATACTCTCTTTTCATAGCAATTGTTTTATCAAAATATTCCTCATAATAAACTAATTTTTTAAAACCTTTTGATTTAACATACTTAGAACCTTTACCTTCCTTATGTTTTTTCATTCTTTTATCTAAATCTATAGTATATCCAGTATAATAAGCACCATTCCAA
>CAYUWX010000036.1:0-2399 GCA_964448715.1 Candidatus Woesearchaeota archaeon | reverse complement strand
TGTTTTCAATTCTTTTTCCTTTTGTTCCTATTATTTGTGCTATGTCTTTTTCTGGAATAAAAATATTTGCTCTATTGGAGCTTATTATTTCTACTTCAACATCCTTTGAGTATTGTCTTAATTCTTTTAGTAGTTGTTTTTCAGCTAATTTTTGAGAAGGAGTTTTTTCAGAAGTTACTGGAATAATTACTGTCTCTTCACCATAAGAATATATTTCATGAGCTAATTCATTTTGAAAAAAATCAAATACTTCTATAACTGGTCTTGAAAGATCTTTTTCAGTCATTCCTGTCGGAACTTTTACAGTCATTTTTATTGTTAGTACTTTTTCAACTTTTCCTGCTGCCATAAATATTATGGTGTCTACTACTGAAGGAATTAATCCTGTATCTGTTCTTCCAATGAATCTTTGAATTGCATCTATTGCAGAAGCAGAGTGTAAGACTCCCAAACATTCTGATCCTGCCAATCTTAAGTCTATAAATAGTTTAAAGTCCGGAGTATCTCTTATTTCATCAAAAATTAAATTATCTGGTCTTGATAAAAATAATATATCATGTATTTCTTCTGAACTTGAAAAGTTTTTAGAGTATTGAGTTATTTTGCTGTCTAATTGCAAATCTCTCGGGGATTCTACTGTTTTGGTTATTCTTGAATTATTTGAATAGTATTCTGCTATTGCTTGTGCTAGAGTTGATTTACCTGATCCTGTTTCTCCTGCAATTAATACTCCTCTGGCCTGAGTTTTTATTCTTTCTAATAATTCTTCATGTAAATTATAATCATCTAAAACAAGTTTTTTAATTGGCCTTATGGCAGTGATTTCTAAACCATCTGAAATAGGTTTTCTTACAATTACTATTCTATAATTTTTATATTGAACTACTGTTGAACCTGAACGAGATATTTCTACAAAAGAGTTAGTATCCATCCTGGCTTTTTCAATAATCTCTTTTGCCATTTCATTGATTTTATAATATTTTAATTTAGATTTTCCTTTTTTTATTAATTCCCAATTTCCTGGAAAACCCTTTTTAACTAAAGGAATTGAATTTTCTTTTAAGTGTAAAGACATAGTTTGTTTGTCAAAATATTTTTCTATACTTAATTTTTCTTTTAATGGAACTTGTTCTATGAATTTAACTTCTAAACCATATACTCTTGCAGATTCTGCTTGAACTTTATCTGCAGTAATTAAAATAGCAGATTCTTCATATGCTATTTGCCTTATTAATGCATCAATTTCTCCTGCTTTTGCAAATTTTATTTGATCAACTGTTGGCCTAGAACCTACAAATCTTAATTCTATTTTTCCTTCTTTTCTATATTCTTGAAGTTTTTTTAATTCGTCTAAACCTAGAAATCCAGTTTCTTTTCTTCTATTTGCTTGTGCTTCTAACTCTGCAACAACAGCATTTGGTAAAATTACCGTTCCATGTAATTCATTTTTCTTTATTAATTCAGATAAAATTCCTTCTATTATTACAGAAGTATCTGGTACATATGTTTTCATAGTTTATTTGTTTTTTAGAACGTTTATATAATTTACTGAATTTTTCTTACAAAAACTAAAAATCCTGAATGACCTAACATCCTATATTCTGGGTGAATTTTTCTTCCTTCAAATTTCCAGATCCTTTCAATAATTTCAATTACTTTTAAAACTTGTAAATTTTCTGTTTGTTCTATTTTTTTGATAAAATCTTGAATTTGGGGCGTTGAAGGGGAATAAGATACTAGAAATCCTCCTGAAACTAATGCTTTTTCTGCATGTTCTACAACTAACCATGGGCTGTCTAAATCTAGTGTTATTAAATCAATATTTTTTTCAGAAATTCCATCATAAATATTTTTATTTTTTATTTTTATATTTTTAAGATCTAAATTTTCAAAATTTTTTTCTGCTATTTTCATAAAATCTTCTCTTTTTTCATAAGTAGTTACTTGTTTAGCAACATTTGCCATTGATGCAACTAGCATTCCTGATCCAGTTCCAGCATCTACAATTTTTGAATTTTTGTTTATTCCTGTTTCAATTATTATTCTTCCAATATCTTTGAAAGGAATTGTTTGTGGGCCCCTTTTTATTTTTTTTATATTATCTATAAATTTAGCATCATAAATTACAAATTTTTTTCCAGTATTTGAAATTGCTTTTGATTTAGTTTTAATATCTTTTTCCTTGATTAATCCTTGATTAGAATGGAAATCTCCTTTCTTCCAATAATAAGTATCATCTTTTCTTTGTATTATTTTTTTGAATTTCATTTTTTTAGATGCAGGTGACAGGATTTGAACCTGCGTAGGCACTAAGCCGAAGGATTTTGAGTCCTCCCCATTTGACCGCTCTGGCACACCTGCTTAGATTTTGAGTAATTATTTTTGTTTAAAAGTGTTAT
>CAYUWX010000035.1:0-3152 GCA_964448715.1 Candidatus Woesearchaeota archaeon | reverse complement strand
GTAGAAAACTTTATAAATGCACTATTTGTCCAATTAAATATAATTTTCATTGGAGGAAATATATAATGGCAAAAGAAAAACCGCACATAAATATAGTATTTGTAGGTCATGTAGATCACGGTAAATCTACTTCTGTAGGTAGAATGATGTATGATTCTGGAAATCTAGACGAACAAGTACTAAGAAAATTAAAAGACAAAGCAGAAGAATTAGGTAAAAAGGGATTCGAGTTTGCTTTTGTAATGGATAATTTAAAAGAAGAAAGAGAAAGAGGAGTAACTATTGATTTAAGTCACAAAAAATTTATGACTAAAAAATATGAGTATACTGTAATTGATGCTCCTGGCCACAGAGATTTTATTAAAAACATGATTACTGGTGCAAGTCAAGCTGATGTAGGTGTTTTAGTTGTTTCTGCAACAGACTCTGTTATGGCACAAACAAAAGAACATGTTTTCTTGTGTAAAACTTTAGGTGTAAATCAAGTAGCTGTTTTAGTTAATAAAATGGATATGGTTGATTATGCTGAAGATAAATATAACAAAGTAAAAGAAGATATGTCAAACTTGTTAAAAAGTGTAGGATATAATCCGGATGAAACTCCATTTATTCCTGGAAGTGCTTTACAAGGAGATAATATTGCTAAGAAATCTGAAAACATGGCTTGGTACACAGGTCCAACTTTGTTAGATCAATTAGATGTTTTCAAAGAACCTGAAAAACCAACAACATTACCACTAAGATTGCCTTTACAAGATGTATATAACATCGCAGGTATTGGAGTAGTTCCTGTAGGAAGAGTTGAAACAGGAGTTATGAAAATTGGTGACAAAGTTGTTGTTATGCCGGCTAGAGATGGAAAAGGTGTGACTGGTGAAGTTAAAACTATAGAAATGCATCACGAGCAAGTTAATGAAGCTATTCCTGGAGACAATATTGGTTTCAGTGTAAGGGGAATTGGTAAAAAAGATATTGCTAGGGGAGATGTATTAGGTCACGCAGATAACCCACCAACATTAGTAAGTGAATTTACGGCACAAATTGTTGTATTAAACCACCCTAGTGTATTAACAGTTGGTTATACGCCCGTATTCCACATACATACAGCACAAACTGCATGTAAAATTACTGAATTAGTAAAGAAAATTAATCCTGTAAGTGGAGAGGTTATTGAAGAAAATCCAGATATGTTGAAAAATGGTGACGCAGCTATTGTAAAAATAGTTCCAACAAAACCATTGATTATAGAAAAACAATCTGAAATACCTCAAATGTCAAGATTTGCAATTAGAGATGCAGGTCAAACAGTTTCCGCAGGTATGTGTATCGATTTAGTAAAGAAGACAGAATAAGTCTTTTCTTTTTTTTCTTTTTTTTATAATTTTTTAAAAATGAATTTAAATAACTATTTGGATAATGAATTAGGGAGAAATAATGGTCCTGATAATTTTGAAAGTGATTTAACTGAATTAATTGGTGTTGATGGTTATTTAGAATTTCAAGATATATGTAATAATCTAAATTATACTTGCTCTAACACTTATTCTAGTACTGAAGATTTAATTAATGCTGAAAATGATTTTTATAATTTTATGTATTCTTCTGAAGAATTATCTAATTTTTTAATTTCAAAAAGAAGAGAAACAGATGAAGAGAGTATATTATTTGTTGAACCAATTTTAGTTCCTGGAAATATACTGGATATTGGTTGCGGATCTGGAATAAAAAGTGTTTATTTTGCATTAAATAAGATAGAAAATGTTTATGCAATGGATAAATTGGATTCTGCATTAAAATTGACAAATAAATTAAAAGATAAATATGACATTAATAATTTAATCACTTTACAAGATGATTTATTGAGTTTTGTAATGAATAAAAAATTTAATAATATTCTTGCCTTAAATATGTTACATGAATCTGGAGATAATAGAGATATTCCTTATGGTTCACTTTGTTTAGAAACTAAAATAAGAAATATTTATAATCATCTTGAAAATGGTGGTAAATTTATATCTACATTACAAGTTAGTTCTACTGGACAAATGGATATGAGTGTTATTGATGAAATGGATACCCTTGATTTTAAAAATCTTGATTATGATATTATTAAGGAATTGGAAAATGATTCTAAATTGGTTGGTATAATTGGAAGTAAGTAGTAAGCTTTATAAAGAGATAATTTTGTCCAATATAAAATGCAAAAAGCTAAAATAAATTTGGCATGTCCTGATATAGATAATCTTAATGAAATATCTAATTCTATTATTGATATTGCTAAAAAAACTAAAACTAAAGTTTATGGTCCAATACCTTTACCTACTAGAAAAATGAAACTAACTACTAGAAAAACTCCTGATGGTGAGGGAAAGGCATCCTGGGAAAGATATGAAATGAGAGTTCATAAGAGATTAATTGAGTTAGGTCTTGATGAAAGAGCTTTAAGATTAATTATGAGAGTACCTATTCCCGAAGGTGTTAATATTGAAATAGAAATCTTAGAATAATTCTTTTTTATTTATTACAAGTTATTTCTTGTAAAGACGCCCATGCCGTTTGGCCTGCTTCTGTTATTGACCATCTTGGATTATTATAATTTCCTTCTTGATTATTTGAAATACTCATTTGAGTTCCACTCACAGGTAGCCAATAGGTATGACTGACATAATCTCCATTAAGTGCTAAACATACAGATTTTGCATTTCTTATACCATCAAATATTAGTCCTTCTTTTGTAGTTGTTGAATTAATAACATATGTTGCTTTTGGCCTCCAACATTTGAAATCATTTTCATTTATAATTATAGAACTACATTTTATTTTTGCACCTGCAAAAATTCCTATAGAATAATATTTTTCTTCATTAATTACATCTGAAGAAGTTCCGGATTGAGTATCAACATATTGTTTAGTTGCTGCATGACTTGGTTGGGTGGGCTCATTATTTAATGTTACAGTTCCATTAAAAATATAATCTTCTAAAAATGTTCCTCCCACTATATCTTCTGCATAATGCCACATATCTCCGGCTGCAAATGCTAAACCAATAATTCCCATTGTAGTAATAATAAAACCTAGTGAAAGTTTAATACCTCTTTTAAAATCTTTATCCATAATATTTTTTAGATTTCTTTTTTTATAAACTTTTTGTT
>CAYUWX010000034.1:0-3157 GCA_964448715.1 Candidatus Woesearchaeota archaeon | reverse complement strand
CTCTATCTGTTATATCTTGTTGTATGTAAATTTCTTTATTTAGAATTAATTCTTTTAGTTTATTTTTTGCTTCTAGATAATAACATTCTCCTTTTTCAGGAGTGTTTATTCCCGAGAACCTTAATCTTTCAGTTTTTCCATTGATGATTATATCTGCTGTGTCCCCATCTATCACAGCTGTTACTTTGTATGGCCCTTCTAATTGTTTTTCTTCTAGAATTACTTGTCCGGTTGTACATGAGGATATGAAAATAAGTAAGAAGATTAGTAGTTTTTTCATAATTTTATTTAATTCTAAATATTTATATATTTAATCTTTATTTCTTTTTTTATGAATAAATCACTAAAAGAAAAAGTTTTAGGAGATATTAATGAACTTAGTGATTTTGAAAGAAATGTTGTGGAAATGGTTAAAATTGATTTAATGTATGATAGATCTTTTTGTAAATTAAAAAATATAAATTATATTCATGTCGATGATTATCAAAATGAAATGTCAATTTATGCTTATTTAATATTATATGGTGAAAAAAATGAATAAAATATGGAATGGATGGTGCTTTGGCTTTAGGACTTTCAAGCCGTGAAAATAAATTTGAAGATATTGAAACTCAAAAAAATAATTCATGGATTGTTAAGGTGGAGTATTCTAAACTTTCTGATAAATTAGAAGATTATCTTTATGATAATAAATTAGATCTAAAGAACAAAAATCTTTAGATTCAAAATATCATACTCTTAATTTTTTAAGTAAAGAACAATGTCCAGATATAAAATTAACAAAAGAAAATTTTAGATTTAAAAATACAAAAAATGTTTGTAATCTAATTCATAGAAATTTATATGGTTTTGATTTTTCAAATACTGAATTGGAAAAATATTATAAAAGAATGGGATTTGATACTTAAGTTGAAAGTACTTTTAGTAACTTAGAAGATATTACAGGTTTTTTAAGTATTGGTTTAGTTCTTGGTTTTGGAAGCTATTTATTGAGTAAACAATATGGCTAATCAAAAAGTTTATAAACAAAATCTTTTCTCTTTTCACTACGATGGCAGATAAAACTACAGAAAATATTCAAAAAATTATGAATATTCCTAAACAGATTAGGAATATTGCTATAGCGGCACATATTGATCATGGTAAAACAACTTTTTCAGATAATCTTTTAGCTGGAGCAGGTATGCTTTCAGAAGATCTAGCTGGAGAACAAAGAGCATTAGATTTTCATGCAGATGAAGCTGAAAGAGGAATTACAATTGATTCCGCTTCTGTATCTATGCTGCATAATATTGATGATGTTGATCATTTAATTAATTTAATCGATACTCCCGGTCATGTAGACTTTGGTGGAGATGTTACTCGGGCTATGAGGGCTGTAGATGGTGCTGTAGTATTATGTTGTGCTGTAGAAGGAATTATGCCACAAACTGAAACTGTATTAAAACAAGCACTAAGAGAAAGAGTAAAACCTGTTCTATTTATTAATAAAGTTGATAGATTAATCAAGGAAGTTAAATTAACTCCTGAAGCTATGCAACAAAAATTTGTTGATATTATTAGTGCTGTAAATAAATATATTGCAAAAACTGCACCTGAAGAATTTAAAGAAAAATGGCAAGTGAATATTCAAGATGGTTCTGTTGCTTTTGGTTCTGCATTTCATAATTGGGGAATTTCATTACCTTATATGCAGAAAAAAAATATTACATTCAAAGATATAATTGATGCTTATGAAAATGACACATATAAAGAATTGGCTAAAAAAGCACCAATTCATGAAGTTGTTTTAGATATGAGTATTAAACATCATCCTGATCCCGTAGAGGCACAAAAATATAGGATTCCAACTATTTGGCATGGAGATGTTGAAAGTCCTGAAGGAAAAGCATTAGTTAATTGTGATCCTAATGGTCCTGTTGGATTAATTGTTATTAAAATTGTTGTTGATAAACATGCTGGAGAGGTTGCTACAGGAAGATTGTATTCTGGAACTGTAAGACAAGGTGAAGATGTTTATTTGAACATGGCTAAGAAAAAAGTTAGATTACAACAAGTTTCTGTTTACAAAGGTGCTCAAAGAACTATGATGGAATCTATTCCGTGTGGAAATATTGTTGGTTTAGTTGGTTTGAAAGACACTTTTGCTGGAGAGACTGTTTCTACGTCTGAAATAATTCCTTTTGAAGAAATTAAACATGTTTTTGAACCTGTAATTACTAAATCTATTGAGGCTTTAAGAGCCGCTGATTTGGCTAAATTAATTGAGATTTTAAGACAAATTGGAAAAGAAGATCCGTCTATTAAAATTGAAATTAATGAAGAGACTGGTGAAAATTTAATTTCGGGTATGGGGGAATTACACTTAGAAATCATTGAAAATAGAATTAAATCTGAAAAAGGTTTAGAAGTTAAGACTTCACCCCCTATTGTTGTTTATAGGGAAACTGTTCAGAAAGAAGGACAAGAGATGGAAGGTAAATCTCCGAATAAACATAATAAATTCTTTATTACAGTTGAACCTTTGGAAGATAATATTTTTGAAGCTATAAAATCTGGTGAATTATCTGAAGGTCGTTTAAAGAAAAAAGATCCTATAGTGGTTCCTAAATTAGTTGAGTTAGGTTTGGATACTAAGTCTGCTCAAAGATATAGACATATTTACAAGGGAAATGTTATGATTGACGATACAAGAGGTATTGTACACATCGGAGAAGTAATTGAAATGATTATGGATGGTTTTGAACAAGTTATGGATGCAGGTCCATTGGCTCGTGAACCGTGTGCTAAATTAAAAGTTAGAATTATGGATATGAAACTTCATGAAGATGCAATTCATAGAGGTCCTGCACAGATTTATCCCGCTATTCGTGAAAGTATTAAAGAATCTATGGCAAGTGCAAGTCCAAGTATTCTAGAACCTGTACAAATTATGCAGTTTGAAAGTCCTGCTGAATTTTTAGGCGGATTATCTGGAATGATTCAAAATAAACGTGGTCAGTTAGTTAATGTTGATCAAGATGTAGATCATATTACTGTAAAAGGTAAGTTACCTGTAGCTGAGATGTTTGGAATTGCTTCAGAGTTACGTTCTGTAACTTCTGGTCGTGGAAGTCAGTTTTTAGTTGATCAGATGTTTGAGGTTTTACCAGCTAAT
>CAYUWX010000033.1:0-3215 GCA_964448715.1 Candidatus Woesearchaeota archaeon | reverse complement strand
CCAAGAATAATTAAACCTATTAAAACAGATATAGTTTTTTTCATATTCAAATTTTAATTATAATAAAGTTTATATATTTTTCCAATAAAATTAATTATAATGAAAAATTTAATAGTTTTAGGAATAGAAAGTACTGCACACACTTTCGGAATAGCAATTACTAAAGAAAAAAAAGTACTTTGCAATATAAAAAAATCTTACACTACTGAAAAAGGAGGAATTATTCCTATACAAGCTGCAAAACACCATGAAAAACATAAGGATAAATTATTAAATGAAGCATTAGAATTAACAAAAATAAAAATTGAAGATATAGATCTAATTGCATATTCTGCAGGGCCAGGAATTGGGCCATGTTTAAGAGTTGGAAAAGAATTAGTTAAAGAACTAAATAAAAAATATAAAATTCCATTTATAGAAGTAAATCATTGCGTAGCACATTTAGAAGTTACTAAAATTGTAACTAATGCAAAAGATCCAGTTCTATTATACACTTCTGGAGCAAACACTCAAATAATCGCATATGAATCAGGAAAATATAGAATTTTTGGAGAAACTTTAGATCAGGGTGTTGGAAATTTTTTAGACTCATTTGCAAGATATATTGGTTTAGGATTTCCAGGCGGACCAAAAATATCAGAATTATCAACTAACTCTAAAAATTATATAGAACTTCCTTATTCTGTAAAGGGAATGGACATATCATTCACAGGATTATTAACAAAATTAAAACAACTTTTTGATTCAAAAAAATATAAAACAGAAGATTTAGCATATTCCTTACAAGAAACAATTTTTGCAATGTTATTAGAAGTTTCAGAAAGGGCAATGGCACACTGTAATAAAAATGAATTAGCCCTAGGGGGAGGAGTTGCTTGTAATGGAAGACTTAAAGAAATGGCCACAATAATGTGTAATGAAAGAAATGCTAAATGTTTTATCCCAGAAAATCAATTTTTAGTAGATAATGCAGCAATGATAGCACTAACAGGATATTTAATGTATAAAGGAGGAAGTAAAATTAAAAAATCAAAACCAGAAATATATCCTTATCAAAGAACTGATCAAGTTAAGGTCGATTGGAATTAATTCTAACTAATGTTAAATTACCCGGAATATAATTCGTACCTAAATTTGCATTTATTTTAAATCCTTCTTCAATTTCAGTGTTTAATATTGGACTATCTTCCGAAATTTTTTGTTTTGTAATTTTAGAAAATTTCTTAATTAATTTATTCATTTCTTTTATATCTTTAAATTTTAAACCAGTTGGTATATTCTTGTTAGACCCGATATCAACAAATATTTCTAATTTTAAACAATTAATTTTTTTAACTCGTTCATCAGCAATTAAAGAATTAAATATCCCATATTTTTTCAATTTGGTATGTTCTAATGGTTTAAAAAAAGTTTTTCTATCTTGTTCATTAATTCTTTTTTCATCACTTACTTTTTCTAAATGTTTTTTCGGCAATATTGGCAACTCATGTTTTTTTCCAGATAATTTAGGTAATTTTTGTTCAATTTTTAGTAAAGGAGATGATTGTTTCAACGATTTTATAATTCTATTGTCATAAGATTTTTTTTTCATAGGAACAAGTTTTTTAGAAAAAGATAAATCTCTATGAGGTATTGGTTCTCTAATAATAGATTTTATAGGAACTTTAATTGAATGTTTATTTATTTTCATAGAAGATTTTCCCAACTCCCTAACAAATGTCATAAGAAATATTTCTTTTCTTCCTAATTTTTTTTCTTCAAATTTAGAAATCTTTCTAATAGTTTTAATTTTTTCAACAGGTTTAGATTCAATCATAAAAAATGGTATTGAAGATCTCATTATATTTGGGGCAATGATTTTGCTTCAAAAGAAGGTTTTTCAGATGATTTAACCTTTCCTTCCATTAAAATTAATCCTCTAGCTAATTGTTTATTTTGTTCAACTAACTCATTAACTTTTTTATTCAAATTAATTACTTCCTCATGGCTTCCACCAGACATATTTTTTGCAGCATCTTCAAATAAAGAAACTAATTTATCTATTTTTTTATTTAATGCATTATTTGATTCAACTAAGCTAATAGTTAATTTTTGTAAAGATAGACTAGTCTTAGCTAAATCGCCCATGTCAGAATTGTTTGTTTTTGAATTAACCATTATTTCACCTCTTTAATAGTTTAACTTTTAATTATAAAAATGTTTCTACTCTTCTACCTTATTTTCAATCTTAATTTTCTTTTTAACTTCATCTTCTAAATTTAATTCTTTTAACAATTCCTTATATCTATTTCTAATTGTAACTTCTGTTACTCCTGCAACATCTGCAACTTCTCTTTGAGTTCTTTTTTCATTATTCATCAAAGCTGCAACATATAATGAAGCAGCTGCAATTCCAGTTGGACCTCTTCCAGAAGTTAATTCAGCTTGTTGTGCCATTTCTAAAATATCTACAGCCTTACTTTGTGTTTCTGCACTTAATTTTAATGCACTTGAAAATCTTGGAATATAATCTATAGGATTACTAGGTAAAATTCTAATACCTAATTCTCTTGTAACAAATCTATAAGTTCTACCAATTTCTTTTTTATCTATTCCGGAAGCATCAGCTAATTCATCTAAAGTTCTTGGAATTTCATGTCTTCTACATGCAGCATATAATGCACCTGAAACAACACTTTCCATTGATCTTCCTCTAACTAATCCTCTTTGAACAGCATTTCTATAAATTGAAGATGCATCTTCAACAACAGAATTTGGTAATTTTAAATAAGATGATACTCTTTTTAGTTCAGCTAAAGCTAATTTTAAATTTCTTTCAATAGCAGTAGAAATTCTATGTTGCCATTTTTGTAATCTTGAAAATCTTTGCTTAGATTTACCAGATAATTTCATTATATCTGAACCAGAACCAATACTAGTTCCTAATCCTTGGTCAAATTTTGTAGAAGTTAATGGTGCACCTGTTCTTCTTCTTTTAGCTGCTTGTTCAGAATCAAATTCTCTCCATTCATGACCAAAGTCAATCATCTTCTCTTCGATAACTAAACCACAATCTTTACAAATAATTTCCCCTCTATCTTCTTTAAAAATTAAATTTATACTTCCACATTCTGGGCATTTTTTAACATAATTAGTCATTTTATTTTTACCACATAATAAAGGTATAACAAAGTTTATATATAAGTCTCCATTTTCATTTATAAATCTTTCTATTT
>CAYUWX010000032.1:0-3847 GCA_964448715.1 Candidatus Woesearchaeota archaeon | reverse complement strand
CTACTGCTTCTGTTCCTATTGCTGCTAATGAAGCGTTTGAGAAAGGTGTAATTAACAGGGGAGATTTGATTGTTAATGTAGCTTTTGGAGCCGGGTTTACCTGGGGTTCTAATTTATATCGTGTTAGTTAATCTTATAAAACACTCTAAACTCCCATAAATATGTCAAAATTAAATAAACAAGATTTGAGAGATATAGAATTTTTTAAAACTAAGGCTAAATTTTTAAAAAGTTTAGGAAAAAAAGAAGAATCAAACATTTGTTATAATACAATTCAAGAAATTAGTTATAAGGACGAAAAAATAAAAGAACATGATAAAATTAGAGAAGATTTTTTTGAAATAACTAATCACCACTATTATGATTCTAAATCTAGTACTTCATTACAATTTGATAATAAACTTGAATCTTTAGAAGATAATACTGAAAAATTATTAGAATTTTATGATAAACTAATTGATCAGGGTTATGAAACTCATTTAAAATTACATAATCTAGATAGAAAATTTAGTGATGAAGGACATTATGAAGTTCTGAGGGATGTATGCTGCCAAGAAATTGATGTTATAAAATCTTTATCTCCCAAAATTAGATTTGATAAAGCTAGGAAACTTGAAGAGATAGAGTATTATGATTGTGCCATAGGATGTTATGATGAAATAGTTGATTTATTTCATGGTAATGAAACTGCATTATGGCATAAAAATCGTTTAGAAGATAAAAGATTGAACCAATTAGTAAATGATTCTAAAAAAACTAATTTTGGTGTCTCAGGTTTATCCGTTCTTGGTGGAGGAATTACAGGTGCATTAATTGGCGGACTTGTAGGATATGGTTTGACTGGCGGTATGGAAACAACTTTAGGTGATTCTGCAGCATTTTATGATTTTCCTTTTGGGGAATCAGTTAATGAATTATTTGTTTATGGCGGAGCTGTTATTGGTGGATTTTATGCTTTATCAAAAAGTTTGAAATAATGAAATTAAATAATTTTCCGTGGTTTAGAGTAGGTTTAAGTTTAGTAGCATTAACATGGGGATATATTCAATTTACAAAAGATCCAATTGTTTATCAAAAATATTCTATTTCTGAAGTTCAATTAAATGATAAAAATAATTATTATGAAATATCGGGAATTCCTCAAAGTGTGAATTCTCATTTTAGTGAAAATAATGTTCGTCTCTCTATGGTTTTAAGTTCTAATGATAAAATAATCATTGCAAATTCTAAAGAAAATAACTCCTTCAATATGGAATATTTAATGGCTGAATCTTTAATTGAGTATTATATAAATAAAGATGATACTACTAAAATTTATTTGAAGGGTGAATTAAAAAAAGATAATATTTTTGATTTTAAATTATCTAAAAATTTAGAGAATATGTTTAAATAATTAATTTTAGAAATCTTTAAAAAGAGTTAAAAGGCTTGAAATCAAGCAAAATGATATCAATGTCTTTAGAACTATTAAGAAAAGTAGCCCCTAAAACAGGTAAGCTTCCTGAATTAGAAAATATAGATATTTATGGTAGTGTTATACCTATGTTAGAGGAGGGAGGAGATAGAATAACTTGGATTTCTTTTAAGGATAGATATCCTTTAGATAAATGGGCCAATAATGTTTTAGAAGGAGGTAAGGATCATATAATTTTACCTGCCTTAAAAAATATTTCCGAGGATATGAAATCTCAAATTATTGAAAATTATAGATTAGACTTATCTGAAAAAATATTATCTCATAAAAAAAAGGCAGGAATAGCAATGACTGATGTTGCAGGCCATAATGATGATGCCCTGATTATAAATGCCGCATTTCATCAAGCATTATTAACAGGCATATTAGATCACTTACCAATTAGGGGAGAAGTTCCATTAGCCTTATTTGAAAATTTGAATACTAGATTTAAGAGTACTGATGATTTTTCTTCTAGTTTAGCATTATTATATGGTGAAATTTTTGAAGAAGGAAAATTTAGGTATATAGCTGCAAATACTCATGAACCAATTTTATATTCTTCCCAATATGATACTTTATTTAGATTGAAAAAAACTCATAATTCTTCATTACCAATTGGTTTTGCATTATCTTCTTATTCTGGTGCTGATGAAAATTCAACTGGATATAGTATAGTTAAACCTCCATATGAGATTAATGAAATAACTATCTCAGATAATGATATATTATTACTTTATTCGGATGGATTGTATGATCATGAAGGCTATTTAGAAAATAATTTAGAAAAAATATTACGCGGAAATAAGGAAAAATCTTCTAAAGATATTTGTCAAATAATGAAAGAAGATATTTTAAAATCGGAGAGAGAAGATGATATTAGTTATACAATAATTAAGAAAAATTATTCATAACCTGGCCTAATAATTTTTTCCCCTTTTGGAAAAATAATAATCAATTCCTCTAATTTTTAATTCATTCACTAATGAATCATATTTTATTTGATAATCTTTATCTTTTTCTATACTGAAAAAAAATCTGGCATTATCATTATTTACTACTTCTTCTAATAATGTTTCAACTTCTGAATTTAGCAAACTATAAATTCTATTTTCTTTAAAGAAATTTTCTTTTTTTAAATAATTTTTAATTAAAATTTCTTCTTTTTCTGAATTTGGAGTGTATTCTACTCCCGGCATGTTCAATTCTCTGAATCTTTCTCTCATTTGTTCGATATCCATAGTAAAGTTAGGTTAGGTCCTCTTTAAAAAACTTATTAATTAATAAGAAAGATTTAAATAATAAATAAATTAAATTATTTTATGAAGTATGAATTGTTAATTAAAGAAAAATTCTGGAAAAATTTATATAATTCTTTAGACAAATCAAAAAAAAGAGTGTATATGCAGTTCATGACTTTTGAAGGAGATAGAACTGGATTAAAATTAGCTAATAAATTAATAGAATTAAAAAAAAGAGGAGTAGATGTTAAAATCTTAATAGATAAGTTTACAGATTATTATGTAAGTGATACTTATTATAAAAAAAATGAAGTAAAAGAAGAAGTTATTTCTACTAAAAAAATGATTGAAGATATGAGGGCAGTAGGAATAAAAATAAAGAGAACTAGACCTTATGGCCCCGGTAACGTATTTTTCTTGGCAAGAAATCACAAAAAAATAATTATTATTGATGATAAGTATTATCTTGGCGGAATAAATATTAGCGATCATAATAAGGAATGGTATGACTTTATGGTAAAAATCAAAGATGAAAAATCGTTAAATTATGTTGTCAAAGATTTCAAATCTACATTTAGTGGAAAAGAGATAAATTATAGTAATAAACCAATCTTTACTAATCGTTATATTGGTGAAAAGTATTATGATTTAATTAATAATGCAAAAAAAGAAATAATAATTTCTTCGCCATATATTATTGACCTTTCATTAATTAATTTATTAAGAGATAAAAAAATTAGTAAGATTTTATTAACCTTAAAGGATAACAATCAACAAGTAATTAATAATATGTCTAAATATGTTTATGGGCACCTAATTAAGGATGGCACTAAAATTTTTCATTATTCTAGTTTTTCTCATGCTAAATTTTTAATAATTGATAGAAAAAAACTTTTAATTGGTTCTTCAAATTTTGGAAAAGAAAGTTTTACTACAAAACAGGAAATAGGTATTTTAATTGAAGATAAAAAGTTTATAAATAAATTTATAAAAAAATTATATCTTAATGAAAAAAAAAATCTTAATAACTATAAATGCCCAAAAAGGAAATTTTTTAAACAATTATTATATACTCATCTCGTTTATTACTTATTATTAATATATTTTAAGTTTTTTGTAGGTAGGGTGAAACCACTTGAAAAAAAATAAACAT
>CAYUWX010000031.1:0-4370 GCA_964448715.1 Candidatus Woesearchaeota archaeon | reverse complement strand
TCCAATAATGCCTGGAGAGATATTGGACTTTACATATTACATTAAAGCAATGACAAAAATAAATGATGATGTGACAATAAATTTTTGGGTAGAAGATGATTCTGGAGTCGTTTTAGAAGGAAAAGATATAATTTATGTTGGGGATATTGAAGATGAAATAACTGAATCTGGAGAATTATATTTATTTTCAGATATGTATGGTAAATATGAATTTCATGTCCAATTGGTTCATAATGATTATAATATTGAGTCTGTAAGGCCCATAGAAATTAATTATGATGTTCAACCAATTTTAGAAGTTATTACGGAAGGATTTTCTGAAATGGGATTGTTTCCTTTAGAATTTAATTTATCCTTTTATTTTAATGTTGATCAATCAATTCCTATAGAATTAAACCAAGAGATAGTTAAGGGTGAAAAAGTAGTTTGGAGTGAATCTAGAAGTTTATCTGTAACTAGAAATTTAGTATTAGAAAATATTATTGAAGATCTTGAAATTGGAGATTATGAATATAGATTAAATGTTGAGTATCTTGATGAAAGTTATGAATTAACAAAACAATTTTCCATAAGCGGAATTAGGAAAGCACCTGTAAAGGGAATTGATATTTTAAGAATAGGATATTTAGTGTTATTAGGATTTGGTATTATATTATTTATCTATTTAATTAAAAAAGCTATTGAGCAATTAAGAAGAATTTCTTTAAAGAAAAAATGTCCTGGAAAATTAGTTATTAAATCTATAAAAATAAAGAAAAGAAAACCATCTGTTATCCATATTAGAAAAAAACCCAAGAAAATAAGTGAGAAAGAAAAATTAATTAAGAAAATAAAGAAATGGAAAGCTTTAGGATACGATACTAGAGTTTTAGAACAAAAGTTAGAAGTTGAAAAACCTAAAAAAATATCTAAAAGAAAAGAATTTGAGAAAAAAATAAAATATTGGGAATCAAAAGGATATGATACAACTATTCTTAGACATGAATTAGGATTAAAACCAAAAGTACTTAGAGTTTCTAAATCTGATAAAAAATTAGAACAAAATATAAAAGAACTTGAGAAGAAAATTAAAGAATGGAAGTCAGAAGGATATAATACTTCAATATTAGAAGAAAGATTAAAAAGAATTCTTAACCGAAAACATTAAAAATATAAAAATTAAAAATTAGTTTAAAAGAGATAGATCTATGGCTAATATTAATGAGTTGGAAAAAGATTTTGAAGTTTTTGAAAAAGGAATTAATAGATTAGAAGATCTAAAAAAAGAACTTAATTCTCTTAATACTAAAGGATATGAAAAAGATAAAAAAAATATAGAATCCGAATTAAAAAATGTTACAGATATTCCTAAAATAGAAAGACAAATGTCTACTTTAAAAAGAAAAATTAATGGGTCATATAAATCTAAGAAAAAAAGTGTTAAGAAGAAATTTGTTAAGAAAAAAGTAGTTAAAAAGAGAACACCAAAAAAAGTTATTTCTAAAGTTAATTTAGACCAAGATGTTGCGGATTTAGTTAAGGCACAAATGAATAGTGTTGCCTTAGATATTAAAAAATCATTATCTGATAGAGTAAAATTAAAAGAAACTAAATTACAAGAAAAAATAAAAGAGAAAGAAGTAAAATTATTAGAAGATATTAATAAAAAAGAAGAAGAATTGAAAAAAAGTTATTCTAAGAAATATGAAGATAAAGTTAAAGCGGAATTAAAAAATAAAGTTCAAAGAGAATTTAATGATAAATTATCAAAAAGATATAATTCTAAAAAAGAAAAATTATTAGTTCAATTAGATCATAAATTAAAAACTAAAGAAGAATTGTTAGAAAAGAAAAAAAATTTAGAATTAAAAAAATATAAATTTGAAGAAAAAGAAAAATTAATGGCAAATTTTAATTCTTTAGAAAGTAATTTGAAATTAAGATATAAAGATGAATTTAATTTAAAGAAAAAAACAATACAACAAGAATTGGATAAAAAATTAAAATTTAAAACAGATAAATTAGAATTAGAAGCTATAAAGAAAAAAGAAGAATTGAGTAAATTAGAAATAGAGTTAAAAGATAAATTAAAAGAAAAAGAATTGAAACTTTTGAATTCCTTAAAAATTAAAAATGAGAAAGAGTTATCTAGTGAAAAAAGAAAACTTAAAATTGAATTAAATAAGGAATTTAAAGTTAAATTAAATAAAAAGGAAAAAGAAATTTCTGAAAATTATGATAACTTATTGATCAATAAAAAATTAGAAGTTGAGAAAAAAGCTGAGATTTTTATAAATAATAATATAAAAGAATTAGAAAAGAAGCAAAAAGAAGTTTTAATGAAAAAAGAGAAAGAATTAGAAAAAGAATTTAATAAAAAAACATATGAATTAAAATTATTATATGAATCAAAAGAAAAAAAGTTTGAATTACAATTAAAAAAACAAGAAGAGTTAAACTTAAAAAACAAGAAGAAATTACTAAAAAAACAATTAGATGCGAGTTTAGCTAAATTGTTAGAATGATTGTAAAATGAAGAAATATATATTTGTTTTTGGTAGAGATCCTAAATTATCTTATGCTGAATTAATAAGTTATTTTAAGACCCTTGAAATAAAGTATGAATTAGAATATTTTGAAGGTCAGGTTGCTGTTTTTTCATTGAATAAATTAATTGAGATTAATGATTTAGGTGGAACTGTAAAAATTGCCGAAGTTATTTTGGAAAATAAAATTAAGAATATTGATTTTTATTTAGGAAGTAAAAATAGAGTTAATTATGGAATTAGTTATTATAATCGTGCCTATTTGTTGGAAGAGTTTGAAGATGTTTTGAAATCTTGGTTTAAGAAAGAAAAAATAAAAGCAATGAGAAAAAAATCTAAAGAAAATCATTTAGATCCCAAGGAGTTAGTTAATATATTGGAATTTATTGTTTGTTCAAATTATATTGGAAGAACAATTTCTGTTTCTAATCCTAAGGAGTATAAAAAAAGAGATAAAAATAGAAAATATAATGATTTTAAGATAAGTATCTCTATTAGATTAGCAAAAATATTACTTAATTTATCCGGTGCTAAAAAAGGAAAAAAAGTTCTTGATCCTTTTTGCGGAGTGGGAATTTTGTTGGAAGAGGCAATTTTGAGAAATATTGAATGTGTAGGCGTAGATTTGGATGGAAAAACTAAAAATAAAGCCGTGGCTAATTTAAGAAGTCTGGGGAAGAAAAACTTTAAGGTTATAGTGGGCAATTCTTCAAAGATAGATAATTATTTTAGTAAAAATTCTATTGATTGTGTTGCAAGTGAACCTTTTATGGGTCCATATTTTAAAACTTATCCTCAAAAAAGAGAGGCAATTAAAGTAATTAAAGAATTAAATGAACTTTATGAAAAGTTTTTTATTAGTTTGAAAAAAATTCTTAAGAATAATTGTAAGGTTGCAATGGTTTTACCCGTAATTAAGGCCTCTAATAGAAAAAAGTATAGATTAAATTTAGAAAAAATCTTTAGAAAATCCGGTTTTAAAATTTTAAAATTAGATGATATTGAGTTTCCTTTGCTTTATCAGGAGAAAAAAAGTATAATTGAACGAGAAATTTATGTTTTGGAATGATTTATATATTTTTATTGACTACTTATTTATATGAAAATCATGCCTATTAGTTGGATCTCTAGTTATTTGTATTGTAAAAGAAAGTTATATTTAGAAGAGATTGAGAAATTTAAAGTTGATGATAAATCTTATTTAATTAAACTTGAATTAAAGAAAAAAATATATTCCTCTATTAATTCTGTTAATGAAGAGATAATTAAATCTATTAGGAGTTTTAAAACATTGGAAGATGTAAATATACTGTTCAGACAGAAGTATTATGAAATTGTCCAAACAGTGATTAATGATAATCGTGCTAAATTGGAAAGCGGTGCAGATTTTTTTCATGAAATTTGGCCAGAAATTTTAAAGGAAGTGAATTTTAGAAGTGAGAATGTTTTTGAGTTTATGATGGATGAAAAAATATATTCTCATAATCTATGGAATTCTTTATTTCCTAAATATTTAAGTGAAGTTTATTTGGAAAATAAAAAGTTAAAAGGATTTGTAGATAGAATTGAAGTTTATCCTGATTTTATGGTTCCCGTTTATTTGAAGAAGAGTAAGGCTCCAAAGGAAGGAGTATGGCCTTCAGATAGGGCAATTGTTGAAGCACAAATGATTTTAGTTGCTAAGGAATTTGGGAGAAAGGTTAATCACGGTTTTGTGAATTATTTAGAATCTGAAGAAATACGTAAAGTTCAAAATAATGATTTTGTGATTGAGTTTATTGATGGGTTACTTGGAGATATTAATAAAACTTTGAAGGGTTCTTTGCCAGGATTTG
Source organism: Candidatus Woesearchaeota archaeon (assembly GCA_964448715.1). Lineage (GTDB taxonomy): Archaea > Nanobdellota > Nanobdellia > SCGC-AAA011-G17 > PNOQ01 > JABIBT01. Next base: position 10 of record CAYUWX010000031.1, on the reverse strand, counting down.
TTAAGAATCG
>CAYUWX010000030.1:0-4713 GCA_964448715.1 Candidatus Woesearchaeota archaeon | reverse complement strand
CATGTTGAAAATATTCTCTACGTGATGTTCCGAACAGTCCCCTTTCAACATTAACTTAATAATATTATTTTTTTCATTAACAAGCACCACCTTCAAACAAACTTCGACCATTTACTTTAAATGAATAAGAAAAACCATCAGGATTACTTACAAAACCAGCATCATTAACTACAAACAAATCTGTTCCATCAGGATTTAAATCACTAGGTCTATGAATTTTATAAGTTCCAAACATATCTTCAGTTAATTCTGCAGTACCGGGACCCATTTCATTAAAACTATGTCCAAACAATTCAGGAGAGATACCACTCCCGGGATTATAAGCAAAACTCAATCCACCAACTAATCCAATTAAAACAACTAAAAAAATAAAATACTTTTTTTCAATATTAATTACTATTTTCATTTATTATCCTCTCCTTTTGATTTTATATAATATCCACTTATTATTAATAAGAACATTAAAATGCTCATAATTCCAAAAAATGGAACATCTTCTTCAGATAAAACACACTCTAAAACAGCTATTCCAATCTGACTAGATTCTCCATCAACAATTTCATATTGTATTTCATCCATTTGTCCAACGCCGTCAGAACAATCATTTCCCTGAGGACAATAACAATCACTATAACTGCTATAAGTTGCCCCTCCTGAGCCTCCAGGGTTATTTCCTGGATTTACCCCATTAGAAGAATAAACTTCAAATTCGCAAGAAGCATAGGCTGGACTAAATCCCTCCTTAATGGAAGTTATATTAATACTATGGTTTCCAACAGCACTAGTACTAAATGAATAAGTATAATTCCCATTGAAATCTGTAACACTATGATTGATATTAGACCCATTAAAATAAATTGTAACATTTGCACCATCAGAATTACGTGTAATATTATTAACATATTCATCAACATGCACATTAATATCTTGTGCCTCAGTATCATCTTCAAATCTTCCACCACAGAGAGAAGAATCTAAAGTAATATCCAAATAATATACATTAGAAGATCCTCTACAACAAAACTTCCAATCATAATCAGAACATTCTCCAACATGTGCATTATTTTCATGAGACATAGAAAAAACACAATGCTCTCCATCATTACAACTATTTTCTTTTATATCACACTGGCCAGCACCAAAAAAACTTAATTTTTGAGAATAAACACCTGTATTCGAAACATGGGAATTCATAATATTTGTTAAAGAAATATGTCCTCCAATAGGAACAATTCTAAAATCTAAATTATTACCTGGACAACATAAACCATAATCATAACATGCTCCATCTGTATCAAAACATACATGGCTATTTGTTTCATCAGCAAAAAACAAATTTGCAACACTACTTCTTTCTGTACTACAATCCCCTTCAGGTTCAATTATACAATCTCCTGTCAAATCTGCATTTACAAAACTAACTAATAATAAGAATACAAAAACTATCACCAAACTCTTTTTCATATATTTCATTTAACACCTTCCGACTTATAAACTTTTTGTCTTTTTATATCTTCATAAATATGATCCAACTGCTTAACAGTCCAACCTTTTCTATAAAGTGCCTTACGAATTTCCATTTCATTAAATCCTTCACGACTAGCTCTTAAAACATAGGTCTTCAAAATAATTTTATCTTTCTCAATCATAAATAATTTCTTACGGAATAATTTAAAACTAATAAAATTACTCACATCAAAAAAGTTTCCAGGACCACGATAAAAATTAATCCACAAAATTCCAAAAACTAAAACAATACTTAAAACAATATACCAAAGTTTAGGAATATTTTTTCCACAATCTTGAGGACAATAATTTGAATTTAAAGAATCAGATTCATTAACACCAATATCTGAAAAAATAGAACACTTCCCATCTCCACAATAACCATAATCACAAGTTCCATTACAATCAAATCTATACAAAATCTCAGAACCTTCATATATACTAGCCGGAACTACAAATGCATCTGTAAAAACAATACTATTGGACAAGGCAGCATACTCAAAAGAAGGATTACTACCAAGTCCACTACATAAAACAACATTACTTGAATTTTCATAATTACAAGAACTACTAAACACGTTAACAGAACTATAATTCTCTAAATTTTCAATAACTTCTGCACCTACACTAGAACTTAAACTTTTTGAAACATAAACATAATCAGATTCACCAGATAAATAATCAACATTAATTAACTCATAATCATAATCTCCTTTTACATTTCTTTGATTAAATAAATATATTTCATTTTTAATATCTAATAAATTAGACATACCAATAATCTTACTAAATGTTGGAACTTTCAAATTATCCACAGGAGTATAGCCTCTATGAGATTTCTTATCTAAAGAACTAATCCATTTAGGTGTTTTTGTATTTATGCTAATCATTTCATCAAAAAATTCTTTATACTTCAAATCCTTAGCACTAGAACTCAAATTAGAATTTTTAACAGAACTAAAATTAGATTGAATCCTCTCCAACAAATCTAAAGAAACTCCAACTAAACTACTATATCTCATTCCAGAAGAAAAATCAGATAAACTTCCATTTAAACCACTGAAAAAATCTACAGAATCGTTTAATTCAACAATCATTCCGGGCAATTCAGATTCTAAAACTTCAGCAATACTAACTATCTTGATAACTTTAGAAATACTAGATTCAACTTGCCTAGAATCCTTAACTCTCAAAACAACTGTAAAATTTCCTTCAGAAGAATAACTATGTTGTACTTTAGCACCACTGCCAGAACTATTATCTCCAAAATCCCATAAATATGAAACAACTCCTCCTTCGGAAGAAGAACCATCAAAAGTTATAGGTATATTTTTTGCATTATATTCAGAGTCTACTTCAATTTTAGGAACAGGTGCATCTGTAACATTGAAATAAGAAATATAATCTTCACCTAAAAACTCAATTTCTAATTTACAGTCTTCATCTTTACTAGACGGAGTAACTAAATCATAAAAATAACTTAAATCTAAATCAACACCACTTAAATTATACTCTAAAATATCTACATCTAAATCATAAATCAAACTCATAACAGTTTCATCAAATAAATTTAAAGTCGGATCAAAACTAAAAGATGTTCCACTTAATTTAAATGGAACAACACAATCTCCAGAACATTCAGAATTATAATAATCATTTATTTTAGATTTCAAAAGACTACTAGAAGAACTAAAATCACTAGAATAATCTCCATAAACTGCTTTATTTATACTAATAAAATAATAATCTGTGGAAGGTGGCACTTCAGGTAAAAAAAATCCTGAAGAAGTTGCACTTACACAAACACTCAAATTAATAGGACTAGATTCATCAGATAAATCCAATGTCATATTACAACTAGTTGAAGTCCAATCCAAACCAACATCATTAAAATAACAAGTTTCATCTCCAATTTTGGCCCTTAAACTTCCAGAACTACTTGAATTTTTGGCAACAGCATTTATTTTAATCAACAATTCATTTTGTAATTCATCAACACTCAAAGAAAAATCAGAACATTTTTGAATTTGAGGATTAACTTCATTAATTCCTTCATATGAAGGTGCATAATCTGCATAAGAAGAATCATAATCTAAACTATTTACAGCAGAACCCCAAGAACTAAATTCACCTAAATAATTCCAATCCCACCCGTCAAGACCTATATCTATTTTAACCTCTCCGCTATTTTCAGAAAAATTAAAACTAACATTTTTCAAAGTATTATCAATTTGAAAAGCATAATTATTATCTTCAGAAACATAACTTATTGAATCAGAACCAGAACCAGAAACACTATAGTTTGAAAAATCACCGCTATAAACACTTGAATTAACTAAAAGATCATAAAGAATAATTTCTTTTAAATCATAACTTCCACAATTTTTTATATCTGCTTTTATAACTTCATCTAAATCTACGGTCCCATTTACTTTTAAAACACCATCAAAATTTTGAGATGGCCCATAAATATTTCTATCTAACTCTAATGAAGCAAAAACACTACTTACAAAGATTACTAAAAATACTAAAATAGCTAACTTTTTCAATATACCACCTCTTTAAATAAATTAACAAAAATTCTTTATAAACTTTTCTAAGAACTAAGCTCGTCATAAATTCCTAAAAATCCTTTCATACTCAAAGTTGTCATGTCAGAAACTAATTCTATAGAAATTTTTCCCCGTTCCACATAATCATCAAGATCTTTATTTAGATTTTCACTCTCAATTAATTCTGCAACAACAATTTGCTCACCTTTTATAATCAAATCATATTTTTTTGGAATTTCTTCACTAGTATAAGACTCACCATTTTTAATTAATGCTATTTTCTTATTAATATCTGTCATTTCAAAAACAATTACAGATTCTTCTCCCATATAAGAATGTAATTTATAGGCACCAATCTCATTTGTCAAATAATCAATATGTTCTCCAAAAATAACTTGAGCTCCAGAATTTAACAAATCTAAATCAACAAATGGTTTTTCTAAATTCTTTTTGTCTGCAAATATGTTATTAATTTGTGTAAAATAAAATCCTAATATAATTAAAATGATCATTAAAATTCCAAACATCCACCAAACTTTTTTTGACATATAAACATTATAAATTAATTAGTTTAAAAAATTAACGAAAAAAAAGAAAAAAGTTAGAAAAGAGTCCTAAAGAAATTTACAAAGGTATTCCAAATCCCTCCTTGCAA
>CAYUWX010000029.1:0-4765 GCA_964448715.1 Candidatus Woesearchaeota archaeon | reverse complement strand
AAATATATAAACCTTATCAAGTTTTTTAGTTCATGAAAAAATCATTAATTGTTTTAATAGGTTTAATTATTCTTGGTATTATAGTTTTTAATGTATATTCTAATGAGGAAGATATTCCTATAAACCCTAATGCTAATTTACCTACTGGTTATGTTGTTGCTCAACCAGCAGTAGATATTACTTACGATAATATTGAAGAACATTTAACAAATAATGCAATCATAAGAGATTTACCGAATAACTTAGGAATTTTATTTAAATTTTATAATTTTAATAATGTATTTAAGGAAATAGAAAAAAGTTATGTTTTATCTAATGAGGGAGTTTATGAAGGTACATTAAATAATCCTGAAATAACTTTATTCTTACATTCTAAATATTTAGAAAATTGGAATAGTAGGAATTTTTGTAACATTATTAGTTCGGCAATAAATAATGGGGATTTTGGATATGAAACTTCATTATCTAGTGTAAGTTTGGCATGGAAATTAAAAAAATTAACAAAACATAAATCTTGTTTTGGTTTATAAATTATATCCTTTTTCTTTTAACATATTTATAGTTTCATAAAGTCTGTTTTTTATTTTAAAATAAGTTTTATTTTTTATTCCAATATTAGGAAATCTTTTAATTGATACGATTGATTCTAAATCCGGTTGTTTTATATTTTCCATTTTTGGAATCATTTCTTTTATCCATGGTTTTTTATGAATTTCACATTTATTTTGAATAAGTTTTTTTATTTCTTCATAAGTATTAGGTCCGCCCTGATACTCTCTTCCTTCAAGTAAACAACATATTGAATCTACTGCCCCAAATTCCATATCTTCCCTGGTAGAAGTATTATTGGGTTTATTCCATTTTTTATGATGATATTGTTGCCTATGTAATTTTATAGATTTATCTATTAAATATTTTAATTTTTTATCTTTTCTATATACTAGGGATAATCCTTTCATTACATCCCAAGAAAATTTATTTCCTTTTCCAGTTATATCATGGGGTCTTTCGGGATCATTAGAATTTAAATCTAATTTATTTACGAAATATTCAATATGGCAAACATGTTTTAGTGTAGACAATAACCAAATATTTAATTCCTTTTTTGTTGGTTTTATGTCAAAATTTTCATTAGACATATAAAATAATTAAAAAATAACTATTAATAACTCTTTTGATTTTAATTATTTATTGGAAATAATTTCTATAATGTCTAAATTTTTAAGAATATGGTCTTTCCCTATTGTTCTTTTAGTTTTAACATCTATGGCACGAATAAAATTTTTTCCAAAATCTGTATGTAATCTAAATGCAAAATCTAAGGCAGTTGTTCCTTGTTTCATTAAAAAACAATCAGGTAAAACATTTCCATCTGAGTCTTCTAATTTTGAAACTCCTCCTGGATGAATTGCTATTCTTTTAAGTGGTCCAAATACTGCATTGTTTATTATGTTTTGAACTCCTGTGCCCCCATTATATTTGGATAATATATTTTCTTTTATGAAATTTAATGCATTTTCTTGTTTTTCATTTAAATTTCCTTTAATTTTAAAATTTGTTTCCCCGGATATATATTCAATTAAATCTTTTTTTGCAGCTTCTTTAAGTGCTAATTCAGATTCTGCAGAACAAGGTACTACAATTAGATTTGGAAATTCTTCCCTTAGAGAATTATAATTTTTTTCTGCTCCAGGAATATCTATTTTATTGCAAGCTATTATCATAGGTTTAGTTTGTTTTCTTAATTCTGTTGCTAATTTTAACATTTGAGAATCAGTCCATTTAGTAGGATTTTCCGGAAGTTTTTTTATTTCGTGTTTTACCATATCGTCAGTAACTCTCAATCCAGATAGTTGTTTTGCTAGTGCTTTAGAAATATCCAAATGTTCTTGTTGAACTTTTCTAGCAAATTTTTCCCATCCCTTTTTTAAAATTCTTAAATACCACATATCTAATTCAAGTTCTAAAAATCTAACATCTTCGGAAGGATTGTGAGATAGGGGAGACACAGGTTCTCCTTTTTCATTTGTTGATCCCGAAATATCTATAACATGAATTAATGCATCTGCTTGATTTAAATCATCTAAAAATTGATTTCCCATTCCTTTTCCTTCATGTGCACCGGGAACTAAACCTGCAACATCTAATAATTCTACTGGAACAAATCTAAATTTGCCTTCAACATAACCTTCTCTAGGATTTGATATTTTATAATATTTCTGTGCAATATCTTTGATTTTTACATGACCTGCTCCGTGATTAGGTTTGATAGTTGTAAATGGATAATTTGCTATATCTATATTTGCCAGAGTCATAGCTTTAAAAAAAGTTGACTTTCCACAACTAGGTTTTCCTACAATTCCAATTAACATATTTTTAGTTTATGTTAATTCTTTAAAAATTTATTGAAAAAGTAATGTTTTTAAATTAATTTTAATACCTAAAATTATGAGATTTTTAATTAAAAAAAATTACCATGATATTGCAGATATTTTTAGGGAAGATTTTTTAGAAAAATATGATAATTATGAGGAATTAAATACATTATCCCATATGAGTTGGGCTAGAACAATTTTAACAGGTCATACTGTTTCCTTACCAAAACCATATATTTTCAAAAATAATGAAAATAAAACCAAAATAACAATATCTCCTGTAATGAATAAATTAGATAAAATTTTGTTCGGTCTTATTGGAAAGGACCCAGAACATTCAGAAATTAATATGATTGATGAATTTTATTTTAATTTAAATGATGATGAAAAAAATGATTTTGATAAGATTGTAATAAATTTGCATAAATAGTATTTTTTTTAAATGCATAGTTTTTCTCTATTTTTATGTTACCATTTGAACATTTAATATTTGCATGGATTATTGGATTATTATTTCAAAAAATTAGCAATATAAAAATCTCTAATTTTGGGTGGGGGCTTTTATTATTTGGAAGTATTTTGCCAGATATTGATTATTTATTTGTTTGGATTTTTAAGAATTTTATACATAGAACTTTTACACATTCATTATTTTTTGTATTAATAAGTTTTTTAATAATTTATTTAGTTTTAAAAAATTATAAATTAGAAAAAGAAGCTATGTTTTTTTCACTAGGAATATTATGTCATATTTTTTTAGATATGTTTTTTCGTCCTGGAGTGATGTTATTTTGGCCAATAGGTACTTGGTTTTCTTTTTATGGATTATCTAATTATGTTATAATTAATTTACCAACTTTAACTATTTTGAATAGTTTTATTAATTTTTTAATTTTTGATATTGGTTTAGGAATTCTTTGGTTAAGTTATTTATATCTTAATGGAAATATAAAATTTAATTAAAAAGAAAAGTTTTAAATATGAAGTTTTATCAATCTTTTTATACGAGCCCGTAGCTTAGCCTGGTTTATAGCACTGGTCTTATATGACGGTTATTGATTCGTCAATAGCTTGCTAAGAACACCAGAGGTCGGGGGTTCAAATCCCCTCGGGCTCACCTTATTTTTTAGATAATTTTATAAAAGAATTTTTCTAAATTTTAGTATGTCAAATTCAAATTTAGGTATGCAACATTTTCATTTGAGAAAAAGAATATATCAAAAAAAAGAAAAATATCCTAGTTCTAAAAAAGCAAAAAGAGCAATAGATAAATTAATTTATTTTGTAGCTATTTTTGGGCCTTTAATGAATCTTCCACAACTTCTAAAAATTTGGATGGAAAAAAATGCTTCAGGAATTTCAATTATTTCTTGGATTGGTTTTGTTTTAACTGCAACAGTTTGGTTAGTTTATGGTATTGCTCATAAGGAAAAACCAATAATTTTAGCAAATATAATGTATATTATTTTACAAATTGGGATTATTATTGGTGCAATAATTTATTAGTTTTTACAAAAGATTTAAAAAGAGAATGATTTCTCATTTATTACATGCTTCTGTAGTGTAGTCCGGTCAAGCATTTTGGCCTTTCGCGCCGAAGACCCGGGTTCGAATCCCGGCGGGAGCATTTGATTAGGAGGAATTAAATGAAAAGAAGTAGTAATCGTTGGAAGAAAAAAGGCCAAATGAGATGGAAATGGCAACGAAAAAAGATGAAAAAAGAAAAACGAAAACGTAAAAATAAATAGTAATATTTATAAATAAAACATTTAGTCCTAATCGTTAATGTTAAGGAAAAAATTACCTTAATTTTTATGAGTACTCAATCAATATGATTTAGTATGATGTATGAACAGAGTTAAACTTAGTAGTGAGATGTCAATATTAATTTTAAAATTTTGCGACAACAATTCCCGTTGATCCTGCGGGAGGTTGCTGCTATTGGAATTCGAATTAGCCATGCGAGTCAGGGGACCTTCGGGTCACCGGCATAAGGCTCAGTAACACGTCGATAATCTGCCCTTTGGTTGGGGATAACTTCGGGAAACTGAAGCTAATACCCAATAGAAGATAGATACTGGAATGTTCTTTCTTTGAAACGTAAGGCCAAAGGATGAGTTGGCGGCTGATTAGGCTGTTGGTGAGGTAACGGCTCACCAAACCAATGATCAGTAGGGGAGATGAGAGTCTTAGCCCCGAGAAGGACACTGAGATATTTGTCCTAGTCCTAAGGGATGCAGCAGGCACGGAACCTTTACAATGTACGAAAGTGTGATAAGGGAATTCCAAGTGCTCTATCAATGATAGGGCTTTTATTAAGTGTAAGGAGCTTAATGAATAAGTGGTGGGCAAGACTGGTGCCAGCCGCCGCGGTAACACCAGCGCCACAA
>CAYUWX010000028.1:0-5409 GCA_964448715.1 Candidatus Woesearchaeota archaeon | reverse complement strand
ACCAAATTAAAGGATATTGTCTAAAAGCTGATATAAAACATTATTTTGAAGAAGTAAATACGTCTACATTACTAAAAATAATAAAAAGAAAAATTAAGTGCAATAAAACACTTTGGTTAATCAAACAAATTCTAAATAATTATGGGGGGGGGCGAACAGAAAAATGGAATGCCTCTTGGCAACTTAACCTCTCAATTTTTTGCCAATCTATACTTAAATGAACTAGATTATTTCATTAAACACAAATTAAAATCCAAATATTACATTAGATATGTTGATGATTTCATAATCCTGCACGAAAGCAAAAAACAATTAAGAAAATGGAAACATGGAATTAGTTATTTTCTAAAAACTGAATTAAACCTAGAACTGCACCCAGATAAATCCAAAATTATTTCTTTATCCAAACCAATCAATTTTGTAGGTTTTAGAGTGTTCTACTATAATAAATTATTGAAAAAGTTCAATCAAAGAAACATTCAAAGAAAACTAAATAATTCCTATAAGTTATTCTTAAAAAATAAAATTAGTTACGATAAAATATACGAAATCATGCAAGGTGCCTTCGCATATATGAAACACGCAGATACATATAATTTAAGAAACAAACTAACAAAACAAATGGAAGATTACTTTCCTAATGAAATCTCAGAGATTGAGATAAATAGATATAATAAACAATAAATCTTATTCTCAACCAAAACAAATTTAAAGTTCTAAAGAAACAAAAACACTATGCCCAATTTCTATAAATTAAAAAAAGAAGAAGTTATTAAAGAATTAAATTCTGATGAGAAAATTGGACTTAAACATTTACAAGTAGAATTAAGGCAAAAAAAATACGGACCAAATCAAATAACTCACAAAAAGAAACTTTCACCATTTAAAATATTCTTCCAACAATTTACAAGCCCGCTAGTCTATATTTTAATCATAGCAATTATAATTTCAATTTTAATAAAACATTTTATTGATGCATGGGTAATTCTAGCAATTGTAATATTAAATGCAATTTTAGGATTCTCACAAGAATACAAGGCAGAAAAGGCATTAGAATTATTAAAAAAAATGGCTGCACCTCATGCAAGAGTATTAAGACATGGCCATCAAAAATTAATTGAAGCTTCAAAATTAGTTCCAGGAGATATAATTCTTTTAGAAACAGGAGATAAAGTTCCTGCAGATGCAAGATTGCTAGAATCAATAAATTTACAAATCAATGAATCAATTTTAACAGGAGAATCAATTCCAAAAAGAAAAACAACGGATGCAATAAATAAACAAGTTAGTTTAGCAGATCAAACAAATACATTATTTGCAGGAACAGTAGTTTCATATGGTAGGGGAAGGGCAATTGTAACTGGAATAGGAAATAAAACTGAATTTGGAAAAATAGCAGAATCATTACATTCCATTGAAGAACACACAACTCCCTTACAAAGAAAATTAGAAAAGTTTGGAAAAAAGCTAGGACTAATAACATTAGTAGTAATATTTGCAGTATTTTTATTAGGATTATTAAAAAAAGTATCTTTGACAGATTCTTTAATGACTTCAATTAGTTTAGCAGTTGCCGCAATTCCGGAAGGTTTACCTGCAGTTGTAACAATTTCCTTAGCAATAGGGGTTAAAAAATTAGTAAAAAATAAAGCATTAATAAGAAAATTAGCGGCAGTCGAAGCACTAGGTTCAACAACAGTTATTTGTTCAGATAAAACAGGAACATTAACATCTGGAGAAATGACAGTTAAATCTATTTATGCAAATAATTCTTTAATTTCAGTTTCGGGTTCAGGTTACAATTCAAATGGAAAATTTACAATAAAAGGAAAAGAATACGATACAAGAAAACTAACAAAACTTTTTGAAACATCATATTTATGTAATAATTCTGATTTTAAAGATAAACAAGGTGATCCAACCGAAATAGCATTAAAAGTCGTAGCAAAAAAAGCAAATATAAAAACTGATTTTAATAGAATAGATGAAATTCCTTTCGATTCTTCTAAAAAGTTTATGGCGACACTAGATGAAAAGAACAACACTAAACATGTTCATTTAAAAGGTGCACCAGAAGTAGTTCTAAAAATGTGTAAAAATATCAGCACAGGTGCAAGATCTAGGCCAATAACAGATAGAGATAAAGAAAAAATAATGCAAATGAATAATCAAATGGCATCCGGTGCATTAAGAGTATTAGCATTCGCTTATTCAGAAAATGACACCTTAGATAATTTAACATTCGTAGGATTAATGGGTATGATGGACCCACCAAGAGAATCAGTTCCTAATGCGATAAAAATAGCAAAAAAAGCAGGAATAAGAACAATTATGATTACTGGAGATAATCCATTAACAGCACAAGCAATAGCAGAACAAATAGGAATAAAATCCGAAGTATTGACTGGTTTACAACTAGATAGAATGTCAGATGAAGCAATTCTAAATTCTGTTAAACAAATTTCAATTTTTGCCAGAGTTAATCCAGAACATAAAGTAAAAATATTAGAGGCATTACAGAAAGAAGATCACATAGTTGCAATGACTGGTGACGGGATAAATGATGCACCTGCACTAAAAAAAGCAAATATAGGTATTGCAATGGGAATTTCTGGAACAGATGTTTCAAAAGAATCTTCAGATATGATTTTATTAGATGATCATTATTCTACAATTGTTAAAGCTATAAAATATGGAAGATCAATTTATGATAATATAAAGAAATTTGTAAAATTTTTATTATCTGCAAATTTGGGAGAGATATCAATAATCTTCTTTTCACTATTATTTTCATTTCCTTTACCTCTACTCCCATTACAAATATTATGGGTTAATTTAGTAACAGATGGGCTTCCTGCACTAGCTCTAGGTTCAGATCCAGCAACAAAAGATATAATGCAGAGAAAACCAAGAAAAAAAAATGAAACAATTCTCAAAGGAACCAAAGGATTTATTATTCTAACTACCATAATTTCTACAATTTTAGTTTTAGGATTATTTGCATGGGAATATTTTACAACTTCCGAATTAGATAAGGCAAGAACAATAGCTTTAAGCACTTTAATTTTATTTGAATTATTTTTATCTTTTTCATGTAGATCTGAAAAAAAGAACATTTTTCAAATAGGATTTTTTACAAATAAATATTTAGTTTGGGCAGTTTCACTTTCAATAATATTACATTTAGTTTTAATTTATACTCCTTTAGCTAATTTATTTAATCTAACACCATTAGGCATTTTAGATTGGACAAAGATATTTTTTGCTTCAATCATAGGAGTATCTGTTTTAGAGATAAGAAAATTATTTTTAGAATAGAAAAGAATATAAACAAATTTTTCTAAGAATTAAATTAATGAATATTAATCTTTTCAAAGCTTCAGCACTGTTATGTGGAACAGTAATTGGTGCAGGAGTACTAGGAATTCCATATGTAATAGCCAAAGCAGGTTTCTTAACAGGATTATTAACAATACTAATTTTGGGTTTAGCAATTTTATTTTTAAATTTATTTTTAGGAGAAGTTATTTTAAGAACACCAGGAAATCATCAACTTCCAGGTTATGCTGAAAAATATCTTGGAAAATGGGGAAAACATATAATGATGTTTACTATGTTTTTTGGAATATATGGTGCATTAATAGCATATATTATTGGTGAAGGAAAAGCACTTTCAGCAATTTTTGGATTAACACCCATAGTATTTTCTTTAATATTTTTTGTAATAATGTCAATTATAGTTTTCATAGGGTTAAAAGCAATAACTAAATCAGAACTAGTTTTAGCATCATTGGTTTTATTATTAGTTTTAATAATTTCTTTCTTTTCAATTTTTTCAGGCAATTTTAATATCCAAAATTTATCAACTTTCAATTTAAACAATCTATTAGTTCCTTATGGGGTAATCTTATTTGCATTTGTAGGTGCAGCAGCAATTCCAGAAATGAAAGAACATTTAACTAGAAATAGAAAACAAATGAAAAAAGCAATTATGATTGGTTCCGGACTCCCAATTTTAGCTTATCTAATCTTCGCATTTGCAATTGTAGGAGTTACAGGAATAAATACAACAGAAGTAGCAACACTGGGATTAGGGGAAATGTTAGGGTCATCAATGATTATTTTCGGAAATTTATTTGCAATCTTTGCAATGTTCACTTCTTCTTTAACTCTATCTTTAGCAATGAAAGAAATTTATATGTATGATTATAAAATAAAACCATTATTATCCTGGGCATTAACAGTATTTATCCCATTAATAATATTTTTAATAGGTGCAAAAAGTTTCATAAAAGTAATAGGAATAACGGGGGCATTTGCAGGAGGAATAGATGGAATTCTAATAGTTCTTATGTTTTGGAGAGCAAGAAAAATAGGTACAAGGCAACCAGAATATAAATTAGGAAAAAAACATTTTATAGGATTATTATTAATTTTAGTTTTTATAATAGGAATAATAAATCAAATTTTTGAATTAATTTAAGGATTAGATCTATTCATTGTTCTTGGAAAAGCTATTGCATCTTTAATATTATCTAAACCACATATCCACGAAATAACTCTTTCTACACCAACACCATATCCACCATGAGGAACACTACCATATCTTCTAGTATCTAAATAAAAATCATATTTTTTAGGATTTTCACCTTGTTTTTTTAAATTATCTTTTATTTTATCAATATCTTCTTCTCTTTGTGAAGCACCAGCTAATTCCCCATAATGTTCTGGACCAATTAGATCAAAACCTAAAACAACCTTAGGATTATCTTTATCTTCTTTCATATAAAATGCTTTAACTTCCTTAGGATATTTAGTAACAATAACGGGAGTATCGTATAATTCAGATAATTTATCTTCTTCAATAGTTCTCAAATCCTTTCCCCACTTTATTTTAATATCCTTTTTCTTTTCTAAAATTTTTAAAACTTCATCATATGTTATTCTAGGAAATTTTTTCTTTAAAGTAGGTTCTAATTTTTTCACATCTCTTTTTAAAATTTCTAGTTCTTTTTTATTTTCTTTTAGAACTTTTTTAACAACATATTTAATTAATTCTTCAATATCATCTTGCAAATAATCAAAATCTTCCCATGCAACCTCCATTTCAGCCATCCATAATTCGGATAAGTGCCTAGAAGTTTTCGACTTTTCAGCCCTATATGCGGGTTGAATAGTAAATATTTTTTCTAAGGAAAAAATCAATGGTTCAGCATGCAATTGCCAGGTTTGTGTTAAAAATAAAGGTTTTCCATAATAGTCAACTTTGAATAATGTAGACCCTCCTTCAGCTTGCATACCTAAAAAAGAAGGACTATGATGTTCATAATATCCTTTGGTTCTCCAATGTTCCCTCATAACATTTAAAACAGTACTTCTAATTTTCATTATAGCAGTCATTTTTCTAGA
>CAYUWX010000027.1:0-6080 GCA_964448715.1 Candidatus Woesearchaeota archaeon | reverse complement strand
TATTAGTTCTTTAAAATTTTAGATAGTGCTTTATCTAAAGCAAAAAAAAGATTGGGATTTTCTGCCATTGATTCTTGCATATCATTTTTTTCTAAATTAACTTTAATTTTATATTTAGTTTCTGGAATAATAGTTACTTTTATTTTTTTAAAATCTTCATATTTTTTTGAAATTTCTTTTCTATAATTTCCGATAACTTTTCTAGTAATAATTAGTTCTCCGCCAGTTATTTGTTCAAAGTTTTGTAATATAATGTTTCCACCCAATTCGATCATATTAATTATTTGTATGAATTTTAATTTAAGTTTTTCTATCCTAAAGATTTAGTAACATATGGCCCTTCTTTTTGATAACCTAATTTGTAATAATACTCTTTTACTCCTATTCCAGAAATAATTATCATTTTATCCTTTTTTTGTGCTTTAGCAATTTCTTCCGCTTTTTTAATTAATTTTTTTCCAATTCCCCTATGTTGAACTTGGCCTTCTTGTTCCAAAGATGTTGAAGTTCCGTAAACATGTAATTCTCTTATTATTGCAGAATTTTTTGTTATTTCTTCTCTTAATTGTTCAGAAGGAAATCTCATTCTTACAAAACCAATTAAAATATTATTTTCAGTATCTTCTGCAGATATAAAAAATTCTTTTCCGTTTGATGCCCTGTATTCAATTTTTTGTAATTTTACTTTGTTCCAATTAATTTTTCTTCCCATTGGTTCTCTACATCTAATACAATTACATTTAACCTCATAATTTTGAAAAATATATTGTCTAAAATTAGTCATTTCTACTCCTGCTTCCCATTGTTTTGTAGGTACATCTCTTTGAATCCTCATAATTCTACAATACTTTGGAACATTTTTTTTGAATTCTACAATTAATTTTGCAGTGTCTTTTAAACTCATTGGCTTAAAAATTCCTTTTTTAAATTCTGTATATAATCCTGTTCCTTTACTTACCATTGTTGGATAAATTTTTAACATATCTGGTTTGAAATCCGGATTAGTAAATAATTCTTTCATTCCTTCTAAATCTCTTTTAAAATCTGTTAATGGAAGTCCTGGCATGTAGTGTCCTGCGACCTTGAAACCTAAATCTTTTAAAATTCTTATAGAATCTATTGTATCTTGAATTGTATGTCCCCTATTTACTTTTTTAATAACATCTTCATAAACACTTTGTATTCCTAATTCTACTCTTGTACACCCAAGTCTTAACATCTCATTTCCGTGTTCTAATAATCCCCAATCAGGTTTGGTTTCAATACATAATGCAACACATCTTACTTTTGCAGTTTCATTTTTTATTTGTTCATCTTCTAATTCGCAATCTTTTTTTAATTTTAATAATTTATTTTGAATTCTTTTAGTTCTTTCTTTGCTTTCAAAATTTTTAGAAGGTAATTCATAAAATTCTTTAAACTTAAGATAATTAAATTTTTCATTTTTATCAAAAAATATTTTTGAAAAATCATTTAATGCCTTAAATGAAAATTTAATAAATTCTTCTTGATATTTTTTATCGAATGATGGGAAAGTTCCACCCATTATTATTAATTCTATTTTTTCAAAATTATGTCCCAGTAAAGCATATTGTTCTAGTCTATTAAATATTTGAAGATAAGGATCATAATTATTTCTTATCCCCCTCATTGTTGCTGGTTCTCCTCCAGTATAAGATTGTGGAACATCTCCGAATTGAGAATCTATTCCCCCCGGACAATAAATACATTTTCCATGTGGACAAGAAATTGGTTTTGCCATTATTGCTAGTGGTGCTACACCAGAAATACTCCTTATTGGTTTTGTTAATAATCTTGGTTTTAATTCTTCTATTTTATCTATTGGTGCACTTATTAGAATTTCAATTAAACTAGGTAATTTTTTTGGTTTATACTTTTTTGCAAATTCATCTCTAAGTTTAATAATTTCTTTTCTAGTTTTGAGATCTCTTCTAAGTATCTCTTCTGCGATTAATTTACATAATTTTTCCATATATTTTGTAAAATGGAAACCTTTAAAAGTCATTTTATTTTAAAAATTTTGTAGGCTAGTTGGGTAGTTAGCCCTTACCTGTACCACAAATGGGCTATATGGTGGAATGAAACTTAGGCGAGGCTGAGATTTTGATTATCAGTCTCAATTTGGACATTGATCCTTTGTCTTGTAGGATTGATGTTTTTGAGAACCAAGTCAGACCCGGAAGGGAGCAGCTTTAATCTTAAATGTTGATGCTTATAAGTAGCGAAGGGGAGGAAGAATTGGGGTTTAACTGTTAGTTAATTTCTTTGTCAAACTTAAGTGGCCTACACTTTATTTTTTCAGTATAATCTTCTAGTATAGATTTGGGTATTTTTATATTCTTTTTTTCAGGATTTGTTAAATTTTTTAGGATAAGAAATTCTACACCATATATTTTATATTCTTCAATTTTTTCACAGATATCATTTTTATTGGGATAGTTTTCATCTCCATAACTATATTCTACCATATGATCAAGATAGCTATATTTAAATTTATATTTTTCTATCATATTTCAGAAATTATATCCCCTAAACTTTGGGCTAGAATATTATACATTTTTGAGATAGTTAGTTCATATATTGATTCCTTTAGCGGACCAGTACAGTAAGGCAAGATTTCAGTATTGAAAGTTGTACCTCTTTCTAAATTACAAATCATTGATTTCCCTTTGAATAAATTAATTGTATCTTGATCTGTTTCTTGAGGCATATCTAATAATGTTACTTTAACTTTACAAGTATCTTTTTCCTTTCCCTGTATTTTGTATAAAAAATTAGATCCATCTTCCATAGTATTTAATTTTGCTTTTTTACAATCTTCCAAATGATTATTATAGCAAGAAATATTATCTTTACAATCATATTCAAAATATAAAAAGAATAGTGCAAGAACAAATAAAATTATAATAAAAATAGGTAAAAATTTAATAACTCCTTTTTCCTTCTTTTTTTTCATAAAGGAAAAATGGAGTTATTGTTTTATTAAGTTTTCTATTCTAAATCAGTTTTAGTAATTAATCTTACTTTTTGAGATCTAGCAACTTTTGAGTCCATGGAAACAAGAGTTTTAATTCCTGTTTTTTCTGCTAATTTTATTAAATCAAAATCGATGGTTCCATCAAAAACAACACTATTAATTCCAGATTTTAAACTTTTTATTGTAGTACTTAATTCTGATGTTGGAACTTTTCCAAGAATATTTGTAGTTTCATCTAATAAATATGCCCCCCTTGTTCCAACTAAATCATCTAGCATTTTCTTATATAGTTTTGATTCGTTAAGATTTAATTTTTTATTTCTTGGTTTTTTGAAAGTTTCTGGTTTTTTTGTTTCTATTTTCCGAGTTATATTTTTCTTTCTATTAATTGGTGTTTTTTTAATTGTTCTTTTTGGATGATTTACTTCTAATTTTGTTTGTTCTGCAGCAACTTTACCTCTCAAGGATTTATTTATTTCTTTTTTAGTTAATTCTTCAACTTCCTTTCCATCAGGTGCCTTGATAACAAAATCTATTTCTGCTACATCCATTAATTCTTTAACTATTAAATCTCCGCCACGATCGCCATCTACAAAAACCGTAATTTCTTTCTTTTTTGATAATTCTACTATTGTTTTTGGTACAGATGTTCCGTTTAATCCGATAGCATTTTTAATTCCCATTTTTAATAAAGTAAGAACATCTGCTCTTCCTTCAACTACAAGAATTTCATCTGAATCATCAATTGCAGGTCCGGCAGGTAATTTTTCCTTACCATATTCTATAATTTCCATCATTCTTACAGAATGTGCCACTTCTTCTGTAATTTCTTGAGAATCCGGCATTGCATTGTCCGTAAATTTTTTTAATAATTCTTTTGCTCTATCTATTACATATGATCTCTTTGATGATCTAACATCTTCTATATTCTTAGAATTAATTTTAGCATTACATGGTCCAATTCTTTGAATTGTTTCTAAAGCGGCTGCAATAATTGCTGTTTCTGCTTTATCTAAACTAGAAGGTATAATTATTTCCCCAGAGGCTTTTCCTGCCTTTGTTTGCATATTTACTTCTATTCTACCTATTTTTCCATTTCTTTGCAATTCTCTTAATTCCAATTCTTCTCCTAAAAGACCTTCAGTTTGTCCAAAAATTGCTCCAATTACATCTGGTCTGTCTACTGTTCCTTCTATTGAAATATTAGCATTAACTATATATTTAGCGGCAACTAAGCCTATTTTTCCCATTTTTAATTTCCTCCTTAAACCTAAAAGAACTAATTGTCAATTTTTTGACAGATTTTTTTAATTTTTAATGAATATGATATGTGAATATGATATTTTTTCGTTCTTTTAAGGTTTGTAGCCCGATATTAACTCCAAAGCTCATAGCTTGATATTACATCGTAAGCTCAATTCGGTAATTCTCTTACCGGGCCTTAAAATTTGGTTTGAAAACTAGTATAAAAAGCTTTTGATTAGGTAAATTTATGTAAATTTAGGTAAGATTTGGTTCTATTGTAAATATCATGAGTATCTTCAATTAATTCTTTTTCATATTTTTCCCTTTTATTTGCTGTTAAATACTTATCAAATATGGATCTAAAGAATCTCATTACTGGTTTTTTTGACCATTTTTCTTCATAATCTGTTTCTAAGTCACCTTCAAAAGATATTTTTAAATCTCCTTCTACAGATTTACCTTGTTTTGTTTCAATTATTTCATAATTTTTTAAAGAAATATTTAATATTATTTTGGAGGAGGTATAATCATCAAACAATTTTCTCCCTTCCCATTTAATTTTTACTGATTTTTTTCCATTTTTTATAATATCTTCGTAATTTCTTTCATGGAAAACATATATGTGTAAATCGAACCAGGCTTTTAATGTCCTATATAAATCGATCATATTAAATTTAGCTTTCTTTTCAATTACTAAATCTTTGATAATGTGGTCTACTTCTCCCATGTTTTAAATTTAGAAAATAGAATATATAAATCTTTCTTTTAATATTGGTGCATTTCCAAATAATTTTTTATTTCGTCATGTAAAGAATATGTTTTTGAATAAAGATCAGTTTTATAATCTTCTATTCTGTCTTTAATTATATATTTTTCATATAAATTTTGCATTAATTTTGAATTCCATCTTTTTTTTCTATCTGTAAGAATAAAAGATTTAATTCTCATTTCTACTTCTCCTTTTTGAGTTCCTATTTTTTTCCCACCAACTTCTATTTCGGCATCTTTTAATCCTAATACAAAAAATCCTATTCTAATAACAAAAGTAACATAATCTGTTTCATTTTTTTGGGCTTCCCACTGAATTTCTAATAATTTAGAATCTCCTTTCATTCTTTCAACATATTTTTCTTCTATAAATGATTTAGTTTGATCCCCATATCCTTCATAATCAAACCAATGTTTTACATTTTTGTATAAATCATCCATACTAAAAATAGCTTTTCTTTTTAATTTAATTGTTGGGACAATACTTATTTTATTTTGCATATTTAAATTTTGTAAAGCTTATTTAATAAATTTTTGTTTTTTATCTATAAAAATCTAATACTTCTTTTGCTACTTTGTGTAATTGAAAAACTTCCTTTCCTAGTTTTCCACCATATTGTTTTAATTTATCTTGGTATAATGTTTTTCTATATATATCAAATAAGAAATTTTTAAATTTTGATGAAACCCAATCATCTCTATAATCTATTAACATGTGTGTTGTAAAAATTATTTTTGCTTTGCCGGACACTAAATTATCCGAGGCTGGATTTATTTCTTGTAATAAAAAATTAGTTCTAATTCTGAATTTTATAAAATCTGTTACTTCTCTTTCAGCTTCCCATTCTAAAGTTATCTCTTCTCCCTTGTCTAGTTTTTTATTAACATGATTTAATTCTTGAAAATCATATTTATTTTCATCAAACCAATTGTGCATTTCTTTATATAATTTATTTAGGTTAAAAACTCCTTTTTCATTTATTTTATACCCTTCACCTATATGTATCTTAATTTCTTTAACCATATTTTAGAAATAGAATTAATAGTTAATAAATCTTTTTATAATAAT
>CAYUWX010000026.1:0-6265 GCA_964448715.1 Candidatus Woesearchaeota archaeon | reverse complement strand
TAATATTTCCATTAACAGTTAAATTTTCATTTATAATAACATTTCCACCTTCAAACAAACTTCGACCATTTACCTTAAAAGAATAAGAAAAAACATCAGGATTACTTACAAAACCAGCATCATTAACTACAAACAAATCTGTTCCATCAGGATTTAAATCACTAGGTCTATGAATTTTATAAGTTCCAAACATATCTTCAGTTAATTCTGCAGTACCGGGACCCATTTCATTAAAACTATGTCCAAACAATTCAGGAGAGATACCACTCCCGGGATTATAAGCAAAACTCAATCCACCAACTAATCCAATTAAAACAACTAAAAAAATAAAATACTTTTTTTCAATATTAATTACTATTTTCATTTATTATCCTCTCCTTTAATAAACTAAATTAACATTAATCTTATTTAAATGTTTCTAATAAAAATCTTTTCCTTTAACAGAAGGTTTAACTCTAACTTTTCCATCTTTAAATTTAGGATAATCACTTTTAATTAAATGATCTAAAAAAACACCAAGAGCAGCCACCTCAGAATGAGGTTGATTAGTTACACCAACATTATAGTCAGCTAACTCATAAACTTCAGGAGGAACTTTCTCTCCACCCACAACAACTAAAACATCCCCATCAATATTTTTAACTTCTCTAAAATCAGAACCATACATTGTTAGATGAACAACTTTACGACCTTTAAACAATTCCAAATAATTTTTAACATAATTAATACTAAACTCACCACCAAAACTTTTAACAATTTTATTAACAGATTCCTCCATAGATTTATCTTTTTGTCCAGAATAATATATTTTAGAAGCACCAAAAGCCCTAGAAACTAAAGCCACATGAGTACTTATTCTCTTATCTCTAGAAATTCTATGCCCCAATCTTAAAACTTCAATCATTTAAAATAAAACCATACAAAAACTATATAAATGCTCTCAATTCTCAAAAAATCTATGTTACAAGATAAAATTGATAACTTAATTATACACAAATATAAGAAATTATTATTAATTCCTTTATTAATTTTCATAATAAGTATTGCAATTCTAACAACCCAATATATTAACACGGGAGAAATAATAAAAAAAGATGTAACTCTTTCAGGAGGAACATCTGCAACATTAATGACTAACAACTACAACATAGAAGAAATAGAAATCTTACTAAAAACTACCTTTCAAGATTCAGATGTTTCGATTAGAGAACTTTCAACCTTTGGATCTAAACAAAAAACAGGTATAATTATAGAAATAACTAATATTAAATCAAATGAATTAAAAACATTCATAGATGAAAATATAGAATACACAGAAATTTCAATGCAAGAAATAGGTCCAGGATTAGGACAATCTTTTTTCAAAGAAATGATAGGTGCAATAATTTTCGCATTTATCTTAATGGCACTTTCAATATTAATAATTTTCAGAAAAATAATTCCTTCTCTAGCAGTTATACTTTCAGCACTTTTAGATATAACTGGAACATTGGCAGTAATTAGTTTACTAGGAATAAAATTATCCACTGCAGGAATTGCAGCATTCTTAATGATAATAGGTTATTCTGTAGATACAGATGTATTGCTAACCACTAGAGTAATAAAAAGAAAAACAGGAACTTTGGCAGAAAGAATGACGGGTGCTTTCAAAACAGGAGTTACAATGACACTAACTACAATAGTAGCTCTAACTGTCGGTTTTTTCATAACAAACTCACTAATAATTAAACAAATGTTTGGAATTATTTTAATAGCACTAATAATAGACTTAATTTCAACATGGATTATGAACACATCACTACTAACTTGGTACTTAAAGAAAAATGATTAAAGATTTATTTAAAAAAACAAGGATATGGATTTTAATTTTCTTCTTAATAGTTAGTTTTTTCACAATCAATCCACAATTTTCTCAAGAAGGAGTTTCTATAAAATATATAGAGCCAGACTCAACTGCTTTCAATGCAGGAATGAGATCTCCAACAAAAGAAACTTCCCCAACAAACTATGAAAAAATCTTAGAAATAAACGGAGAAAAAATATCAAACTTACAAGATTATTCAGATATAACAGAACAAATAACAATTGCAGAAACAGTTACAATAAAAACAAATAAACAAGTATATTCATTAACAAAAGAAATAGATAATTTAGGAATCTCAGTACAAGAAGCGGCAACTACAAATCTAAGAAAAGGTTTAGAACTTCAAGGAGGAACAAGAGTATTACTTCAACCACAAGAAGATATCACCGATTTACAAAGAGATGATTTAATTCAAGTAATGGAATACAGATTAAACACTTACGGATTATCAGATATTGACATTAGAAAAACAGATGATCTTTCAGGAAATAAATATATTTTAGTAGAAATTGCAGGAGCAACAAAACAAGAAGTTTCAGAACTAATTGCCTCACAAGGAAATTTCGAAGCAAAAATAGGTAATGAAACAGTTTTTACAGGTGGGAAAGAGGACATAACTTTTGTATGTAGAAATGATGGAACATGTGCAGGAATTTCACAATGTTCAACAGATCCATCTGGTCAAGAATTCTGTAGATTTGAATTTGTAATTCACTTAACACCGGATGCAGCACAAAACCATGCAAGCATAACAGAAAACTTAGAAATAATAACTTCAGAATCCGGACAACAAATACTCTCAGAACCAATAGATTTCTACCTAGATAATACCCTAGTAGACTCACTAAATATTGATCCAGACTTACAAGGTTCTGCAACTACACAAATACAAATTTCCGGACCAGGTTACGGAGAAATAAGGCAAGAAGCAATACTAAATGCTCAAGCACAAATGAACAAATTACAAACAATATTATTAACAGGTTCATTCCCATTCCAATTAGACATAGTTAGACTAGACACAATCTCACCTACACTAGGTTCAAGTTTTGTAAACAATGCAATAATAGTTGGCTTACTTGCAATACTTGCAGTAGCATTAGTAGTTTTCATAAGATACAGAAACATAAAAATTGCAATTCCAATGATCATTGCATCATTATCAGAAGTAATTATTATTTTAGGAATTTCAGCTTTAATAAAACACAATTTAGATATGGCTGCAATTGCAGCAATAATAGCAGCAGTAGGTACAGGAGTAGATGATCAAATAGTTATTATCGACGAAGTTCTAACAAAATCTCAATCATTCTTAAGTTCTTGGAAACAAAGATTAAAAAAAGCATTCTTTATTATTATGGCGGCTTATTTCACAACATTTGCAGCAATGCTACCTTTATTCAGAGCAGGTGCAGGATTAATTAGGGGATTTGCTTTAATAACAATAATAGGAATTTCTATAGGAGTATTTATTACTAGACCTGCTTTTGCAGCAATGATAGAAAACCTAAATAAAAAAGAAGAATAATTATTTCTTAAAATGTTTATAGATTAAATATATAATAATTAAACCTACAATAACAAACAAAACATTATTCATATTTTTTACAGGCGCATATAATAATTGATCCATAAAATTAAATTAATAAGTTTATTTAAATAAGTTTCTAAAATCCTTCTTCACCAATATTTCTTATAACAAATTTAATCTCATTTATAACTTTTTGTTGAGTATTTTTATCAGACATTCTAACAAATTTAATCAATAAATCATCTAATTCATTAGATTTTAAAATTTTCAAAGAATAACCATCCGTAATAAAATAAAATCTAAATGACTTATATTTAATTTCTTTTATAACTATGTCCCCAATTTGCGAAATAACTTTTCCATTATTGGGATTGTTTTTTAAAGAAAGTAACAATTCAAAAATTTTTATAGATTCATTTTTAAATTTCTTATTTATCTCTTTTTCTAAATATTCTGTAATAATTACTTTGACCATCTTTTTTTGGCCCGTTCTAATGATTTTTCAACAGATACAGTTCCTTCAGAATTCATCAATAAATCCTGAAGTTGTCTTTTTTTAGCACTATCATAAAGTTTTAAAAGTATTTCAGAATAAGATTCCCCTTTAATTCCAAACTCCCTTATTTTATCCCTAACATCTTTTGAAATTGCAATGGTAGTATTCATTTTATAAGAATTATAAGAATTATAATATTTATAAATCTTACTATTTTAAACGCCAAGAGCAGGATTTGAACCTGCATATCCAGAGGAAGGTTGCTTTCGAGGCAACTGAGCTACCGGGTTACTCAATCTTGGCACCTTAAAAGAAAAACACAAAAACCTTTATATACCTTACCTTAATTCTATTTTAAGATGGAAGAGTTTGAAATTAAATACGATTTTAAAAAAGTAAAAAAAATTATAAAAAAATATAATGTTTTATTACTGTTATTAATACCTATATTTTTCTCTGTATTGTTTAGAGCATATACTTATGAATTACCTTTAACAGATGAAATGGCACAGAATACAGTTGAAAATAATATTCGATCAAACATTCAACAAGAAATTCTTTCACAAACTCAGAATATAGATCAAAACACATTAAACATTCTAACAGAACAAAGATATGGTAATTTAATGAAATCAAATAAGGCAGAAGTTGATGCACAGGTATCTCAATTATCTCAACAAATAAAAGATTACTATCAAGATGATTCCGGACAAACTTATTTATTAGCCATAGATCCTTATTATTATTTAAGACAAACAGAAAATTTGTTAGAAAACGGGCATGTCGGTGATGAATTAAAAGATGGAAAACCTTTTGATAATCATATGTATGCTCCCAATGGAAAATTTGTTGACACAAGTTTCCATCCTTGGATAGGGGCACAATTACATAAAATATCTCAAGTTTTTGGAAACGATTCATTATTAAAAACGATGTTCTTTTTACCATTACTATTTGCAACATTAGCAATCATTCCTGCATTTTTCATAGGAAGAAAACTTTCAGGAAATTTAGGAGGATTAGTAGCATCATTTATTTTAGCAATACATCCAACATTTCTAGGAAGAACACCTGCAGGATTTTCAGATACAGATGCTTATGCAATTTTATTCCCATTACTAATTATTTGGTTATTCTTAGAAGGATTTACAACACATAATAAAAAACATAAATATATTTTTGGGGGATTAGCAGGTTTAGCAACAGGAATATTCTCTTTTTCATGGTCGGGATGGTGGTATGCTTTTGATGTTATTTTAGGAACATTGGGAATTTACTTTTTATACTTATTAATTAAATACAAAAAAACAATATTTAAAAAATTAAAAACTAAAAATTTAATAAAAACAGCTATAATGTATATATTAAGTTCATTTATTTTTGTATCATTATTTAAGGGAATAACTTCATTTTTTACATTTATCAAAGGACCTTTATCGGTTTTATTTATGAAAGATGCAGCAAAAGCATCACTATGGCCAAATGTTTATACTACTGTAGCAGAACTTAATTCAATTTCATTTAACACACTAGTTTCTAATTTAGGTGGAGAAATACTATTCTCGCTTTCAGTAATAGGAATACTAATGGTTTTACTAAAAAGAAATAAATTACAATTAGACATCAAATCTGCAATTTTAATGTTAACTTGGTTTGCAGTTACACTATTCTCTACTTCAAAAGGTATAAGATTTGTTATGATGATGATTCCAGTATTTGCAATAGGATTAGGAATTTTCTTTGGAAGAATGTATACATTTTTATCTAATTGGGCATCTAAAGAATTAGGAATAAACAAAAAACTAATTTCATTAGGATTAATTTTACTAGTTATTATTTCATTCATTCCATTAACAAATGCAGCAGAAAATACTGCAAAACATGAAATTCCTTCTATGAATGATGCATGGTATTCTACTTTAACAAACATTAAAGAAAACACCCCTAAAGATTCCATTGTAAATTCATGGTGGGATTTTGGACACTGGTTTAAGGTAACAGCAGACAGACCAGTAACTTTTGATGGGGCTTCACAAAATACTCCTATGGCACACTGGGTTGGAAAAGTACTTTTAACAGATAATGAACAAGAAGCAATTGCAATTCTGAGAATGCTCGATTGTGGATCAAATGATGCTTACGATTTATTATTAGAACAAACAAATGATTCATTACTAACTAAAGAAGTAATAGATGAAATTATATTAAAAGATAAAAATTCGGCAAAAGAAATACTAAAAGAATATACTCAAGAGCCAGAACTTATTTTAAAAAAAACTCATTGTAATCCTCCAGAAAATTACTTCATCACTTCAGAAGATATGGTATCAAAAGGAGGAGTTTGGTCTCACTTTGGTTCATGGGATTTTGAAAG
>CAYUWX010000025.1:0-6440 GCA_964448715.1 Candidatus Woesearchaeota archaeon | reverse complement strand
TGGTGGGATGATGGAACTGTTGTTTTAACTATGTTGTGGAGTAGGGTAAAATCTGCAGGAACCACTATAATTTTAACTACTGTTCTTAAAAAAATTATGGGTGATCTAGTATTAGAAACACTAGGTTGGTTAAATCCTCAAAAATGGTTTAGAACTGTTGTTTGTAATACTGTAACTTTAGGATTTCCAGGTGTTCAGCAATTATGTGAAAATAAGTACTTTTTTGCTTTTGCTTCTTGTGCCGTTATGACATTAGCATCTCAAGGAACTTATAATGCAGGATTATGTGCTCCTGAAGATTGGAGAAAGGTAGGTTATGAGGATTGTCATTTATGTAATGATGATGAAGTAAATGCATGTACTTCTTCAAGATGTCTTGGTTTAGGTACTGATTGTGTTTATGAATCTGGAATATGTGATGCTAGTGAAGATGCATTAGAAAGATGTGATGAAACTTTAAATGATGATATGATTATAACAACAGATTTATCTGGTGTTTTTGAAGTAAATCATAGTAGTCCATTTCATGAATTTGAATTTCAAACAAGTAAATCTTCAAATTGTAGATATTCTAAAGAGCCGGTGAATTTTGATGCAATGATTAGATTAACTAATTTAGATAGAGCTGGATTAAACCATCGAGGAAATTTTTGGGCAGGAGATAATTTATTAGATGATTATAAATATTATTTACAATGTAGTTGGGCATGTGATGAAGAGGATTGGGGAGAAGAAAAAAGTCCGCTTTATGAATTAAATATTCACAGATTGCCTAAACCAGATGAAGAAGCGCCAATTATTATCGAAAGTTATCCTTATCCTGCACAATTATTAGAATCAACAAATAGTGTTGTTATGTGGGTTGAAGCTGATGAATCTTTAGAAAGTTGTAAGTATGCTGAATTAGATTTTGATAGTTTCCAAGCAGAAACCGATGCATTAGTTGCAGATCAAACTTCGGGTAGTGAAGTTAGTAAAGAAGAAGGAGAATCTGCAGTAGATAATTTATTATTAGGTTTAGGTTTGACAAATCCTAGTATTCCTATGGAAAGATCTGCAGATAATAAATTCCAAATAAATATTGATGGTTTAGAAAATGGTGAATCATATGCATATAGTATTGTTTGTGAAGATTATTCTGCATTGTCAACTCCTTCAAGACCAAAGATTATGTTATTTAAGGTTTCAAATCCTTTTGATGTAAGTATAATTGAACCTGAACATTTATCAAGCACATCAAAACATATTGAAGAGATAAAGGCAAGTAGTGGAAGTTTAGAAACAGAGTGTAAGTATAGTTTTGAAGTTAAGAAACAATATTCTGAAATGGGTATTTTTGATACAACTGGTTCAAGAGCACATACTACTCAATTGGTTGATCCATTAAGAAGTGGAAATTATGATTTATATGTAAGTTGTGTAAATTTTGATACCCTAGATTTAGCTACTGGACATTCTCAATTTACAATAATTCCTGATGTAACTGCACCTAGATTAGCGAGAATAACTGGTGGAAATAAATTAACAATTGAGACTGACGAGTATACTAATTGTACATATTCTGATGAAGATTTTGATGCTGAACAAATTCCAATGACTAACTCTGGAGATGGAGCTAATGGATTCTTTATTGAACATAGTTTACAAACTTCTGATGCTAGTTCGTATTACATACTTTGTCAAGATATGGACGGAAACCAAGGAAACTTTATAATCTATCCATGATGAAAAAGGGACAATTAATCGGACAACCATTTGTATATATTTTTATTCTTATAGTTGCCAGTTTAATTTTAATTTTTGGTATTCGTTTTATTATTCAATTAAATGATGCTGGCGGAGAAATGATGACTAAGACTTTTTTAGATGATATTAAAAAAAATGTTAATAGTGTTTATGCAGATAGTTCTGGAAGTGTGAAATCTTTAGAGAGTATAAAAGTTCCTGCGAAAATGAAGGAGATTTGTTTTGCAGATACCTCTTTGATTTTTAATTCTTCTAAAGTTAGTGACAGAATGTTAAAGGAGTATATGGAAGAAGCTTTTGATGCTAATCTAGAAGATAATGTTTATGTTTCTCCAACTGATTCTTTATTAATTGATCTAGTTTATGTCGATTCTTTGGTTTGTGATTCTTTAGAGGATAGAAAAGTTAATTTGAAATTAATTAATGAAGGACATAGAGTTTTAGTTGAGAAGATTTAGAAAGACTTATATACTATACCTCATTATAGTTTACTATGGTAACTAGTATTCAAATAAGTGAAAATCTTAGAGAAATATTAAATGAAAAAAAACTTTTTGATAGGGAAACTTATGAAGAGGTAATATGGGATCTAATAGAAGATACGATGGAATTATCTGAAAAAACAAAGAAAAATATAGAGATTTCTAGAAAACAAGCTAAAACTGGAAAAAAATATAGTTTTGAATCTGTAATGTCTGAAGCAGGAGTTTAAATGTATAATATAGAATTTAGTGAGTTGTCTAAAAAACAATTTTTGAAACTTCCTAAAGATGTGCAAAAAAGAATAAAAAATACATTAAACAGAATTAGAATAAGGCCATTTTATTATGTAAAAAAATTAGTTGGATCTGTTGCCCATAGTTTAAGGGTTGGAAATTATAGAATTATTTTGGATATCTCTTCTAATAAATTATTAATTCTAGTATTAGAAATTGGCCATAGAAAAAATATTTATAAAAAATAACAACTTATTTAGAAAGACTTATATAGTAGTTATATAGTAGTTATATGTATGGCAGTTACAACAATACAGATAAAAACTGATACTTTGAAAAGATTAAAAGAAATGAAAGTTTATGCTAGAGAGAGTTATGATGAAGTAATTAATAATATTTTAGATAATGATGAAGTCGAGGTTTTAACAGAAGAAGATATTAAAGAAATTGAAGAAGGATTAGCAGATGTTAAAGCTGGAAGAATTAGAAGTATAGAATCAATTGCAAAAGAATTTGGCGTTGAATTAGATTAAAATGTATTCTATTTTTTTGACTAAAAAGGCAGAAAAACAATTAAATAAATTTCTTCCTCATATAGAAAAAAGAATTTTAAAAAAAATATATGAGTTAAGAAATGATCCCTTTAGAAATACTAAAAGATTGCAAGGCAATAATCTTTGGAGATTAAGAATTGAAGATTATCGGGTTATTCTCGATATTATTATTAAAGATAAAAAGATTATAGTGTTGAGAATTAATCATAGAAAAAATATTTATAAAAAATAACAACTTATTTAAATCTTAAATTTAATTTTTATTTTATGAATAAAAGAGGACAAGGTATACAATTTAATTGGATTTTTATTGTAATTGTTAGTGCAATAATTTTATTATTTTTTGCCGGCTTTGTAGTTAAGTATATTGATCTACAGGAAAGTAAGGATAGTGCACAAATTGCCAGAAGTTTTGCTAACTCTATTTTGAGTGTTAAGGGTGTTGAACAGTATAAGGATTTTACAGTGAATACTCCGTTTAAATTAGATTATGATTGTGAAAGGATTATTATTAATGATGATCAGAAATTTTTTATTCCTCATAGTTTGGCTACGACTGGTTTTGATTCTAATGAATTAGTTATTTGGGTTGAAGATTATAAGAAGGGATTTTTGGTTGATAGAGTTGTTTTTATAACTGATAAGAAGACTAAGTATTATTTTGATTCTGCTTATTCAGGCAATGTTCCTCCTTTTATTGAGAGTGTTTCTTTATCTGAAGCTGATGTTGCTGTTGGTGTTTCAAATAATGTTGATGGTAGGAGAGATATTTCTATTAGTGGTGGATATATTACATTTTTAGATGAGGGTGTTTCTTTCCCTTATGATGATGACTTTTTTGTTTATTTGGCTGCCTTTTCCGACGCTAATATTTTTAATTGCACTAAGGAAAAGTTAGATTCTAAATTTAGTAGTTTACAAGAAGTTTATGATTTAAAGATACAACAAATATCTATGGGTTCTCCATTTTATTGTAATTATAATTCTATTCAGAGTGCTATTTCTTCTGGTAATTCTGTTTCAATGATTGAGGCAAATAATCAGTTAGCTAATTTGGCTTGCGAGGTGGTATTTTGAAAAAGGGGCAATTACAAATTCAGGAAAGTGTTTTTGTTTTATTCATAGTTTTTTTAATTATGATGATAGGTATGATTGTTTTTTTTCAGTATGAGTCTAGAAGTATTCAGGGAATAATGGAAGAGGCTGAAGAGGATAGTTTTTTTTATATGATCTCTTTTGTTCCTTCTATGTCCGAGTTAAAATGTTCCCGTGTTAGTATAGAAGATGAGTGTATAGATTTGACAAAAGCTAAGGGATTTTCTATGATTAATGATAGTCCTTATCATAAAATTTTTGGTAATAAAAAAATAGTTTTGAATGCTAGTGAGGAGATTGTTTTGTATGATTGGAATCCTCATTTTTATTCCGGTGTACGTAAGATAAGTAGTCCAGTAAGTGTGCATGATGTTAATCTGAATAGATATTTAGTTGGGGTTTTAGAGGTGTATATGTATGAAGAGTAAAGTTTATAAATGTATAAAATTACACAATTGAGTAAAATGTTACACAATAAGTATTATGAAATTTTGGAAAATTTTTTAGGAGATTATAATAAAGAGATATATGGCAGGGAATTAGTGGATAAAGTTAAGATGAGCCAGAAATCCATAGCATTAGTTTTATCTGACTTAGAGAAGAAAAATATTTTGAAATCTAAAAAAAGAGGAAATATGAGATATTTTAAATTGAATTTAGATAATTCTGAAATAAAGGAAATAATACTTTCTTTAGAGATTATGAGGAAAATTAATTTTTTAAAAAAACATAGAAAATTAATTGATGTTTTTAGTGGTGAAATTGTTGGTATTTTTGGAAGTTATGTTCGTGGTGAAAATAGGAAAGATTCAGATATTGATGTTTTTGTAGTTGGAGATAAAAAGAATTTTAAGATGGATAATAAATTTAATTTGGATATTAGTGTAAAATATTTTAGTTTAAAAGATTTTAAATCTAAGGGTAATTTAGTTAAGGAAATAGTTTCAAATCATGTTTTAATTTCTGGTTTTGAAAAGTTTATTGATATTTTGTGGGAGAAGTATTATGGTTTCGATTGATTGGTGTTTGAGGCAAACTAAGGGTTTGAGGGTTGTTGAACCTAATGAAAATATGTCTAATTCTTATCTAAGGATGGCTGAAGAATCTGTTAAGGAAATCAAAGATATTTCTAGTAAAATTTGGTCAGTTAGTATATCTTATTATATTTTTTATTATTCTTTATACTCTTTTATGTTAAGGTTAGGTATTAAATCTGAAATGCATGCTTGTTCTATAGAATTTATGAAGAAATATTTGAATGATTATTATTCTATCAAGGATATTTCTATGTTTGAGAAAGCATTTTCTGCTAGAATTGATATACAATATTATTCAGATAGATTAGTTGATGAAGAAATTTTAGATGAAATAAAAAATTATTCTTTTGATTTTTATGTTAAGACTAAGGATATTTTAAATTCATTAAGTGAAGAAGATATTAAATTAATTAGGAGAAAATTAGAATGAAAAAGGGACAAATTGATATGTTTGGTTTGGTGATTATTGTATTTTTGTTAGTTGTGATTGCTACCTTTTCTTTGTTTTTTCTTTCTTTTGGTTCTTCAGAGAGAGATGTTTATTATTCCTTGAAGGCAAATAATTTTGCAAATGCCCTTAGTAAAGCGTCTATTGAATCTTCTAATTTTGAGGCTTTAGTTTTGAGTTGTTGTTCTAGTACTTCTGGTTGTCCGAGTTTATTGGATTTTGTCGAGGAGAAGTTTGAAAGTTTGAATGATGTTTCTAGTGCTAGGTTTGAATTGGATTGTTATTTTGGTGGATCTCATTCTGTTGGCGAGTGTTTGGAAGGAATTGCTTCAGAAAGCTTGATTTTGCAATCTGGGGATGCTGTAAAGGTGATTTTGTGTAGAAAATGAATAGTTTTTCTTTAAATCGGGCTGTATTGCTTAAATTTGAGGGTTTTAGTGCTGAATTGTATACTAAAGTAGATAAATGTTTATAAATGAAAAAATTGCGTTTTTTAATACTTAAAATAGTAGACTACAGCGTCATAGTTTATAATACTGATTTTGATGTTGACTAACAACTCTTTAAAAAAAGAGGTAAGAAAAAATATATACACTTTGGAGGTGTTTAAATAATGAAAAAAATAATTAGGAAAGTTGCAGCTGTTGGTGCTGGATCCGCAATGTTATTAGGAACATTAGGTGGAGCATTAGCTGCTGGCGAAACTTTAGCAGATTTACCTGCACCATTTGTAGTAGATGAAGCATACAATGATGTTGCTTTTGTTGTGGGTGCTAAAGCTGCTGGAGCAGATGATGCAGCAGGAGAAGCTGTAATAGATTACTTTGGTGGAAGTGTAGTTGCT
>CAYUWX010000024.1:0-6812 GCA_964448715.1 Candidatus Woesearchaeota archaeon | reverse complement strand
TATAATAATCTTTCTTTTTCACTATTTAATTTAAATTTTTCAATAGAAATATCATATAAGTCTGGTTGAATTTTTAAAATGTCTTTATATGTCAATAATCCTATAAATTTACCTTCTTCAACTACTGGAAGTCTTCTAACTTCTTCTCGGGACATAAATAATAGTGCATCATATAAATCTAAATGAGGAGATATTTTTATTAATTTTGAAGACATAATGTTTTTTATTTCAATTTTATTTATATCTAAATTCTTAGCAATCACCCTTTCTACAAAATCTTTCTCTGTAACTATTCCCAATAATTCTCCTTTTTCTTCAACTATTAAACTTCCTATTTGATGTTTTATCATTTTATTTGCACAATTTATGATTTTTTCATTAGGTTTAACCACTACAGGTGATCTTGTCATTGCTTCTATAACTCTTATTCCCGTTTTCATATTTTTATTTGTTGTTAGATAAATATAAGCTTATTGGTGTTTCAAAACATTTATAAATAGTTTAAGATTTGCTGGAACTATATGGCAGATGAAAAACAACCGGTTTATATTTTACCTGAAGATCATAATAGGACATATGGTAAGGAAGCCCAAAGAAATAATATTCTTGCAGCAAAATTAGTTGCTGAAACTGTTAAATCTACATTAGGTCCCAAAGGAATGGATAAAATGTTAGTTGATTCATTAGGTGATGTAGTAATTACTAATGATGGTGTAACTATTTTGGATGAAATGCAAATTGAACATCCTGCTGCTAAAATGGTTGTTGAAATTGCTAAAACTCAAGAAGATGAAGTTGGTGATGGGACTACTTCTGCAGTTGTTTTTGCAGGAGAATTATTAAAAAATGCAGAAAGATTATTAGAGAAGAATATACATCCTACTATTGTTGCTAAAGGTTATAGATTGGCTGAAGCAAAAGCTCAAGAAGTTTTAAATGAGATTGCTGAAGATGTAGATATTTCTAATGAAGATATTTTAGAGAAAATTGCTATGACTGCTATGACTGGAAAAGGTGCAGAGTCATCTAAAGAAAAATTAGCTAAATTGGCAGTATCTGCTATAAAACAAATTAGAGATAAAAGTATTGATTTAGATAATATTAAAGTTGAAAAAAAAGTTGGAAGTGGAGTTGAGGATTCTGAATTAATCTCTGGAATTATTTTAGATAAAGAAAGAGTTCATTCCAGTATGCCTTCAAAAATTGAAAATTCTAAGATAGCATTAATTGATACACCTTTAGAAATTAAAGATACTGAAATTGATGCTAAGATACAAATTACTAATCCTGATCAAATGCAGGCGTTTATAGAACAAGAAGAAGTTATGTTAAAATCTATGGCGGATAAAGTTATTAATTCTGGAGCAAATGTTTTAATTTCTCAAAAAGGAATTGATGATTTGGCTCAACATTATTTAGCCAAGGCCGGAGTTTATGCAGTTAGAAGAGTTAAACAAAGTGATATGAAAAAATTATCTCGTGCTACTGGTGCTAAAATAGTTGGCAATATTAAAGATTTGAAAGGTGAAGATTTGGGAAAATCTGGATTAGTTGAAGAAATAAAAATTGGGGATGAAGAATTTACTTATGTTACTAAGTGTGATAATCCCAAAGCTGTAACTTTATTAATTCGTGGTGGAACTGAACATGTTGTGGATGAAGTTGAAAGAGCAATTATGGATGCTTTAGGAGATTTATCTGCTGCTTTAAAAAATGGTAAAGTTGTTGGTGGAGCAGGTTCTCCTGAAATTGAATTATCTAAAAAATTAAGAGAATTTGCAAATGGTTTAAGTGGTCGTGAACAATTAGCAGTTCTAGCTTTTGCAGATTCAATGGAAGTTATTCCAATTACTCTTGCTGAAAATGCCGGAATTGATCCAATTGATATTCTAACTGAGTTGAAAGCTAAACATGATTCTGGAGAGAAATGGGCAGGTATAGATGTTTTTTCTGGAAAAGTAGTTGATTCTTGGAGCTTTGGAGTTATTGAGCCTTTGAAAATTAAAACACAAGCTGTAAAAAGTGCTTCTGAAGTTTCTGAAATGATTTTAAGAATCGATGATGTTATTGCTGCGGGTGCTAAACCTAATTCAATGCAACAACCTCCGATGGGTTATGAGTAAGGTTTATATAGTTTTATTTTCAAATTTAATTTATGTTTTTTAAAAAGAAAAGAGAGGGAGAATTTTTAGATTATTCTAATAAAATAAGGTCTTTTTTTGAAAAAGGAAATTATGATTCTGCCTTGGCAAGATATTCTAAATTTAATTATTTATATTCTAAATTATCAAGAGATAAAAAACAAGAATATGAAATTGAATTTAAAAATTTGTTAAATCAATTGTTAATGTATGTTAAAATAGAAGAATTAAAAGTTTTAGTTAAGGGAGATGATATTGATTTAATAAAAGAGTCTTTAAATTATTTAGATTTTTTAAGAAATACTACTTTTGAAATTGATAGTAAATATTTTGGATTTGTAAATGGTAAATATGATGAATATTTTAAACTTTTTAATTTAAAATTAGCTTCTATTGATTTAGATAAAGATTTAGAACAAATTTATAAGTTAAGAGATGAACAAAATTATGAAGCTGCATTAAATTTATTTCCAAAATTAATGAAAAAGTATAAAGAATTAGAAATTTATTCCGAGGATTCTACTGAGGTTTATAATAAATTAATTGATTTAAGAGAGGAATTAAAAATGAGTGTATTGGAATCAAGGGCCTATGGGGAAGTTGCTAAAGTTGATTTAAGGTCTTTGAAAAAAGCAGTTAGAAAAAAAGATGTAGAATCTGCAAAAAAATTACATGAAAAAGTTTTTAGTTAAATTTAAATATGTCTTTTGAGGTGTTAATTTTATGTTTAAATTTTTAAAAAATAAATTGAAGAAATTTTCTAAGGATGTGGAAGAAAGTAGTGAAGAAATAACAGAAGAAGAAAAAGAAGTTGAAAAATTGGGGGAAGATTTGAAAGAAGAAAAAATAAAAGAATCTAAAAAAAAAATTAAGGAAGAAAAACCTAAAAAAGAAGGAATTGTTAAAAAATTAAAAAAAGCCGTTTCTAAAAAAATTTCAGATAAAAAATTTGAAGAGTTATTTTGGGATTTAGAACTAGGATTATTAGAATCTAATGTTGCTGTAGAAGTTATTGAAAAATTAAAAGAATCTTTGAGAATGGAGATAGTTAATGTTCCAATAAAAGGAAAAGTTGATGAATTTATTAATGAAAAATTAAAAGAATCTATTAAGGAATTATTTGATAATGAATTAGATTTAGTTGAAAAAATAAAAAAATCAGATAAACCCTACGTTGTTTTATTTTTGGGTGTGAATGGTTCTGGAAAAACTACATCTATTGCTAAATTTGCTAAGTTGTTGAAAACTAATGGCTTAAGTTGTGTTATGGCTGCTGCTGATACTTTTAGAGCAGCTGCAATTGATCAATTAAGTTTGCATGGTGAAAAATTAGATGTTAAAGTTATAAAACATGATTATGGTTCTGATGCCGCTGCTGTTGCTTTTGATGCAATAAAACATGCCAAATCTAAAAATATTGATGTGGTCTTAATAGATAGTGCTGGAAGAATGCATAGTAATGTTAATTTAATGGATGAATTAAAAAAAATAGTTAGAATTGCTGAACCTGATATGAAAATTTTTGTTGGTGAAAGTATAGTTGGAAATGATTGTATAGATCAAGTTAAGAGTTTTAGTGACAGTGTTGATGTTGATGGAATTATTTTAACTAAAGCAGATGTTGATGAAAAAGGTGGAACTGCTATTTCTATATCTTATGTTACTGATAAACCTATTTTATTTTTAGGTACTGGTCAGGGATATGGGGATATTGAGAAGTTTTCTTTAAATAAATTAATGGAAAGTTTAGACTTATAGAATTATTTATAAATAAGTATTTAATCTAAATAAGTATGGTAATGGATAAATTAGGCTCTGCTTTAAAAAATACTTTAAGTAAGATTACTGGGGCCACTTTTATAGATGAAAATTTAGTTAATGAAATTGTTAAAGATATTCAAAGAGCTTTATTGCAATCTGATGTAAATGTTAGATTAGTTTTGGAGATAAGTAAAAGTATTAAAGAAAAAGCTTTGAATGAGAGGGCACCAAAAGGAGTTGGCCAAAAAGAATTTTTAATTAAAATTGTTTATGATGAGTTAGTTAAATTTTTAGGTGGAGAAAGAAAAGGAATTAAAATCAAAAAGAAAAAACCATTTAAAATTATGATGGTTGGTTTGTTTGGTACTGGTAAAACTACAACTATTTCTAAATTGGGAAATTATTATTTGAAAAGGGGACATAAAGTTGCTTTTGTTGGTTTAGATGTTCACAGACCTGCAGCAATGGACCAGTTAGAACAGTTAGCTAAAAAAATTAATGTTCCTGTTTTTATTAATTGTGATGAAAAAAATCCTGTAAAAATATGGAAATCTATTAAGGGAGAATTAAGCAATTTTGATATTGTTATTATTGATACTGCCGGAAGAGATGCATTATCTGAAGAGTTGGTTAAAGAAATTGAAGATTTAAATAAAATAATTTCTCCTGATGAAAGATTATTAGTTATTAATGCAGATATTGGGCAAACTGCTGAAAAACAAGCCAAACAATTTCATGAATCTTGTAATATAACTGGAGTTGTGATTACAAAGATGGATGGTACTGCAAAGGCAGGTGGTGCTTTGAGTGCTTGTGCTGTTACTGGGGCCCCTGTTAAATTTATTGGTATTGGTGAAAAAATAGATGATATTGAAGAATTTAATCCAGAAGGTTTTGTTTCTAGATTATTGGGAATGGGGGATTTAGAAGGTTTATTGGAAAAAGTTAGAGTTGAAATTGATGAAGAAACTGCACAAGATTTGGGAAAGAAATTTTTGAAAGGAGATTTTAATTTTTTAGATTTATATGAGCAACTTCAAAGTATGAAAAAGTTGGGTCCTATGAATAAAATTATGGAAATGATTCCCGGTTTAAGTGGAATGAAGATTCCTAAAGATATGATTCAAGTACAAGATGAAAAATTAAAGAAATGGAAATTTATTATGCAGTCTATGACTAAAAAAGAATTAGAAGAACCAGATTTAGTTTTTAATAGAAAGAGAATTGATAGAATTGCAAAAGGTTCTGGAACAACTGCTGGAGAAGTGAGAGAATTATTAAAACAGTACAGGCAGAGTAAAAAAATGATGAAAATGATGAAGGGTGATCCTGAAAAACTAATGAAAAAGTTTAAGGGCAAGATGCCCGGAATGTAAAGTTTTTTATATTAACTTAATTCTTTAGTATTATGAAAAAGATATTATATTCTAGTTTTTAACATCTTGCCACGCACGGGCGCGAAGTTTATAAATAATGTCTACTATATTTGATTATGGTGTTGAAATTTGATTTGTTTAAACTTCATGTTCCAGAAGAGGATATAAATATTAGGAGTTGGATTAGAGTTAGAGGTATAAAACTTTCAATTTTATTGGGGGAAATGATTTCTAAGGTGATGGAAAAAGGGAATTCTTTAAATAAAATATCTAGTATATTATCTAAAGACCTTGACATCCCGATTGGAACTGTTTATTCTCAATTACATAATTTTTCTGATTCTACTTATAGCGGTAGGAAGGGATATATTTCATTGGCAGTTTTAGATTCATTTATTAAAAATTTTTATCTTAGCGGATATGATGAATTGAGATGGAAACTTATTGATTCTATAGAATATATTTCAACCGGAAGTTCTAGATCTAAAGAAACTAAGGCGGTTAAATTCTTTTCTGGCAAGCTATCGGAAATTGCAGGAGCTCATGCTGCAGATGGACATTTGTGCAGATATAAAACATCTGATAAAAGTACAATTTATAGGTGGGAAATTATAGATAGAGAAAAAGAAGCTTTATTGCATATTGAAAAATCTATTAAAGAATTGTTTGGAATCGACGCAGGAGTTAAAAAATCTAATCATGAAAATGCTTATACTATTATATTAAATAATAAGGTCATAGTTAGGTATTTGAATCGATTTATGGGATTTAAATATGGTGATAAAACTGAAACTGTTACTGTTCCCCCCATTATTAAAGAAAACAAGAAATATGAAAAGCAATTTTTGAGAGGGTTTATGACTTTTGATGGTTGCGTTGATTCTTATGGTTATGTTAGATTGAGCATTAAAAATAAATATATGATAAAGGAAATAAGAGATATTTTTAAAGAAAATGAAATTTCCTTGAAATATTCCGAAGAAAAGACTAGAAAGGGAGTTTATTCTTTTAGAATCAATATTGAGGGAAATGATGAATTTTTAGATTATTTCTTTATGAAATCTAGGAAATGGAAAAGGGTTCAATTTTTTCTTACTGGACGGGTTGATAAAATAGAGGATTTATTTCCTGGAGAAATTGTTACCAAGATCCTTGTTAAAGAAGTTATATCAAAATCAAAAGAATTTGGGATTTTTACTGTAGACATGATGGAGAAGGTTTTTAATCTGAGTTCCAGGTCTATGAGATCCAATTTAAGAATTCTTGAGAAAGCAGGAATATTAATGAGACTTTCTGGAAATAGCCCTAATTACAGAACTCTTAAAAATGAATTATCACTAAGTTTTCCAGTAAAAAGTCCGAGTAAAATATATGTTTACAATGGAGAATAAAATTATTTATCGGGGTGCAGAAGCTGTTCTTTATGAAACGGATGGTAAATTGGTCAAGGAGAGGATTTCTAAAGGTTATAGACATAAATTTATTGATAATGCAAAAAGAAAATACCCAACTAGAAGGGAATTTAAGATTTTAA
>CAYUWX010000023.1:0-7282 GCA_964448715.1 Candidatus Woesearchaeota archaeon | reverse complement strand
ATCACATTATGGGGTTTTGATTAAATTATAAAAGGTTTTCCATATATTTAATTATAGAAAAGAATAAATACTCTAAAGTTTTAAAATAAGTAAAATGGAAGAAAATATACAAATTTTAGGATTAAATGATTTTAAAGAAAAAGAAAAAACAGACATTGTTGATTTAACTAAATTGTATTATCAAAAAATTGAAAGAGATTTACCTGGATTATTAAAAATACATGCAAAAAAACATGATAAGGCGGGCGAAAGGGCGAAATATTCCTTTCATGCAAAAATACAGTCTCCTATTAGTTTAATTAATGTTAAGGGGTCTGATTGGGACTTACATAAGGCATTACACAATGTATTAAAAAAAGTAGAAACTCAAATTAAATATAAATTTAAAACAGAATGAAACAAGTAATTTTAGTTAGACAGGATTTGAAATTAAGTAAAGGAAAGATGGCAGTTCAAGTAGCTCATGCTTCTGTTGAATCTACATTGAAATCAAATAAATTAAAGGTTAAAAAATGGAGATCCGAAGGTATGAAAAAAGTTGTCTTAAAAGTTAAAGATAAGCAAGAATTATTCAAATATAAAAAATTGTCTAGTGATGCAGGTTTGATTAATGCAGTAATAAAAGATGCCGGAAAAACTGAAGTTAAACCTGGAACTATTACTTGTATGGCTATTGGTCCAGATAAGGATGAAAGTATAGATTATGTTACTGATAAACTTAAAATGATGTAACTCTTAAGTGGTTATAAATAGAAAGATTTATAAATTCTTTAATTTAGTTTTTTATTAATATGGATTATAATAAATTAGAAAAATTAGTTGGCGAAATAGATTATCGGGGAGTAGGTGATTTATTTTCTGAGCATGGTTATTCTGAAGAAGATGTTATTAATAAATATGGCGAATTTTCTGAAGAAGCAAGAATATATTCTCATTATTTAGCTGATGAAATTTATGGAGATGATTCCTTAGAGTATATAGTTCCACAACATGAAATTGGACCAAAAGTAACAAAAAATAATTTAGATAAGTGGATTAGAGATTTTTGTGAACAAAATGAATTAAAATTACCGAAAGGTTTTTCTAAAAAAACTAAATATCAATTATTTGGTATGTATAATGGAATGGCAGAAACTTATGATTTTGAAAAAGAAGATAGTTTTAAACATTCTTTACCTGTTGAACCTGGATTTAAAATAAGAGGTTACAAACATGCTGAGCAAATTAAGAAATGGCCTAAAAATGAGGTCGCTTTAAGAAATTTAGTTTATGATGTTACGAGAAAAGGAGATTTGGCTAATAATTTAGATTATGCAGATTTATTACATGAGTATGAAAGAATTTTTGCTGTGGCTGAGAAGATATTAAAAAGTAAAAAATAAGAAATCTTTATAAATAGTTATTTTCTGCTAATTTTAAGGCGATCATAGTGGATTGGTCACACCCGAACTCATTTCGAACTCGGAAGTTAAGCAATCTTACGTTCCTGATTGTACTGCACTGTTTTGCGGGAACTCAGGAAAGTTGCCCGATTTTTTCATTAATTTTATAAATTTAAGATATTAGTTTAATTATTATGAATAATAAAGAAATAGCCAATGAGAGAATTAAAAAGTTATTTACAGAAGCAGATAGTGTGTTTTCTAAAGATAAAAATTTAGCTAATAAATATATTAAATTAGCTAGAAAAATAGCTATGAAATTTAATTTAAGAATGCCAAGAGGTTATAAAAGAAAGTTTTGTAAACATTGTTATTCTTATTTAAAACCAGGAGTTAATTTAAGAGTTAGAACTAAAGATAAAAAAATTATTTATTATTGCTTAGAATGTAAAAAATTTATGAGGTTTCCCCTTTCAAAAAAGGGAAAATAGTCCACCACGTATTTTTTATCCAATCTTTTTCTAGTTTTAAAAGAAAAGAAAATCCTCTTTTGTTTAATTCTCTATTTACTATATTTCCTTGGTGAGGATATAAGAATTGTTTTGGTAATGGTGAATGAAAACCATGCATGTAATGAATTAATTCATGGGCAATAGTTGTATCTATTATAAATTCTGGGACTTGTTCATTTCTAAATAGATTATTTACTGCTATTTCAGTAGAACCATCTTTTAATCTTTTAATGTGACCAAATTTTGTTTTCCAATTTCCCTTAAATCTAATTCTAACTATATTTTCTTTTTTTATTTCAGGCATAAGAGTTTGCCAAATTGTTGTTAATCTTTCTTCTAGCCATATATCTGATCTCATTTGAAAAAATTAGAATTGTTTAGTTTTAAAGATTATTACAAAGAAATATATAAATTAGAATTTTTTAAATTGTGAAATTTTTTCTAATAAATCAATATGACTTAAAAATATAGATCTACAACAATATCTTTCTAAACCTAATCTGTCAAGAACTTTTTTAGGTTCTTCCCCTTCTTTGAGTCTTTCATTGTAATCTTCCCATAAATGTGCTATAGGTTTTCCACAACTGAAACATCTAATTGGTATTATCATTTTTATCTATAAGATTTTTGTCTTTTTGCTCTTGCTTTTGAATCATTAGGTTTACACATTTCTTTTCTTCTTGTGTCTGCTACTAGTAAATGTCTATCAAAGTCTGTAAATGTTTTTTTAAGATTTTTATTTGTTTCAACTAAACATCTGGCAATTGCTAATCTTGAAGCTTCTGCTTGAGATGCCCATCCTCCACCATGAACATTAATATTAATATTAAATTTTTTAATTGAATCTCCTGCTAATGCCAAAGGTTCCATTATTTTCATTTTTGCCATTTCTGGAGTATAATTTTCTAATAACTGTGAGTTTATTCTAACAATACCTTTTCCATCTGAAAGTGATGCTTTTGCTATTGCAGTTTTCCTTTTTCCATTTTTGTGTATTGTTTTCATTTTTTAAGATGTTTACATAAATCGCCTACAGTAGTATATTTAAAAGTTTTACTTTTTGTGATATTTGCTGTAGGAATTGTTTCGATTTTATCATTTTTAAATTCATCAGGAATTCCTATATAACACATTACATTTTTGAAGGCTTTTTTTCCTTTTTCTTGTTTATATGGTAGCATTCCCCTAATTGTTCTTCTAACAAATCTATCAGGCATTTTTTGAGTATAAGGTCCTTTTAATGGATTTCCTCTTTCATTTTTTTCTTTATAAAATTTAAAGACAGATACTTTATCTCCAGTTATAATTGCTTTTTCACAATTAACTAAATTAATTTTTTCTCCAAGTATTGCTCTTTTAGCTATAACTGTTGAAAATCTTCCCAATATTAAATCCTTAACATCTATTGTTGCCATTTTAACCTATTATTTTTATTTTTTTACCCTTTGGATCTTTTTTCATTAAATCATGAATTGAA
Source organism: Candidatus Woesearchaeota archaeon (assembly GCA_964448715.1). Classification (GTDB taxonomy): domain Archaea; phylum Nanobdellota; class Nanobdellia; order SCGC-AAA011-G17; family PNOQ01; genus JABIBT01. Next base: position 3,911 of record CAYUWX010000023.1, on the reverse strand, counting down.
ATTATTCCTTCTTTTAATTTTTCTTTAGCTGATTCCGTATATGCGAATGCGGCGATTGTTATTTTATGATCTAGTTCTCCAATACTTAATACTTTTCCAGGAACAAAAATTATTTCATTTGATTTTGTGTATTTGTTTAATTTTTCTATATTAACTTCTCTCATTCTTCTTGTTGGTTTTTCTAATTCTGTTGCTATTCTTTTCCAAAAGTTTGAATTTTCTTTAATAGAATGTTCTTTTAATTCTTTTATTAATTTTGATTTATGGATGTTTGTTTTCATTTTTTAAGTAATTTTGAAATTATTTTTTTTGAACTTCCTAATTGTTTATTGAATTCATCTAATTTATTATTAAATTCTTGAATTGCCCCATTTAACATATCTTTAGGATCTAATTGCCCAAATGGTTCAATTGTAAAAATAAATTTATCTTTTTCATAATCAATTTTTATTAAATCTTGAGATATTGATTCAATTGCTTCATATAAATTATTTTTTAAGATTAATTCTTCATTTAATTTTTTATCTTTTAATGCATTTTTTGGAATTAAATTTTTATATTTTTCAATTATTTTAGAATCATTATTTATTTTTAAGATGGGTTTATGTTTGTACATAACTAAACCTGGTGAAAATTTCATATGGTCTTTTCCTTTTCCCAATTTTGCATTTGCTATAAGCTTAACTTCTTGTTCTCCTGTAAGAATAACTAGTGGTAAATTATCTATTATTGGAATTATTTCTGGATCTTTTGATTTTAGATCTGAAGAATAAACTGTTTTAGGACCTTTAACATCTATAGTTAATGTTGTTTGGCATTTTGCACATCCTTCCCCCTTACATGTACATTTCTCAGATAAATTATAACTTTTAAAGTCTGTTTTTAATGGTACTAAACCTAATCTATGTGCAAGTATTTCATCATATAATGCGGAATCATTTTTTTGTATTTCTATATTATCAATTGCCATAATAGGTGTTTCTGTGATGATTAATCTTCTAAGAGTATTTGCTTCTACTTCATTTATTCCATCAATTTCGAAAATTAATTTATTTTCATTTTGATTTATTTTTTTTATTTCCATTTATACTCTTCTACCTCTTCGGCCACCTTTTTTTCTACATCCATCATGAGGTATAGGTGTTACTTCTTCAATATTTCCAATTCTTAAACCCTCTCTTGTTAGAGTTCTAATTGCGGCTTGAGCCCCTGGTCCTGATGACATTGGGCCATTGTGACCACCTGGTGCTCTTACTTTTATATGAATAGCATTTATACCTTTTTCTTTTGCCATTTCGGCAATTCTTTTTGCTGCAGACATTGCAATTGTTGGACTTGGCTCTAATCTATGAACTTTAGTCATCATTCCACCCGAAGTTTTTGCAATAGTTTCAGAACCAGTTATGTCCGTAATATGAATTATAGTATTATTATATGATGAATATATGTGGGCAATTCCCCACCTTAATTTTCTATCTTTTTTTATCATTTTTTAATTTCCTCTTTTTTCTTTTCTTTTACTTCTTCTTTAGAGGTTTTCTCTTTTTTTTCTTTAGAATCATCTTTTTTTACTTCTTCTTTCTTAAGAGTTTCTTTTTTTTCAGATCTTTCTTTTATTATTTTTTCTTTTCTTGCTTTATCTAATATTTCTTTTATAGTTCTTTCTGGATGATCTGCTTTTGCTAAAGCTGAAGTTTGAATAAATTCTACTTTTTTTTCTTCATTTTTTGAAACCATATAAGAAGGTGAAGTAATTTTTTGTCCTTCAATTAAAATATGCCCGTGTGTAATAAATTGTCTAGATTGATTAATAGATCTTGCTAATCCTTTTTTGAATATGATTGTTTGTAATCTTCTTTCTAAAAAATCTTTTACTTTCAAATCTAAAATATCATCTAAATCTGAATTTTTTGAAATAATATCATATTTTAATAATTTGTTGATTAATTGTTCTTTTTCTTTTTTTGATTGTTCTAATCTAGTATTAGCAATAATTTTTTTTACTTGATTTCTTGCGGATTTTAATTTAGCAGAATATTTCCAGATTTCTTTTTTATTTTTTAATCCATATTCTCTAGTTAACTCTTTTTCTTCTAAAATTCTATCTTTTTGCCAAGGATGACTAGGTGTTTGATATTTTTTTCTAATTCTTTTAATTTGTCCCATTTTCTAATTATTTTTTCTTTTTCTTTACTCCAATTCCTTTTCCGCTTCTGAAATTGGATTTTGTTTTTTGTCCTCTTACAGGTAATCCTGCACCATGTCTAAATCCTTTGTAAGATTTAATTTTTCTTAATCTTTTAATATCAAATTCTTTTCTTAATTTTAAATCGGATGTATTTAAATGTAAATCTTCTCCTGTATCATAATCATTTTGCCTATTTAATAACCATGAGGGAATATTATGTTTTTTAGGTTCTTTTAAAACTTCTTCAATTTTTTTTACTTCAGCATCGGTTAAGCTACCTGTTTTTTTATTTTTATCTAATCTTAAGATGGTACAAATAGCATTTGCCATTGAGAAACCTACTCCTTTTATTTTTGTTAGGGTTTGTTTAATTGGTTTATTACCTTCTAAATCAGTAGCTGTGATCCTTATAATATATTTTAATTTTTCTTCCATTCTCTGTTTTGTTGTTAATAATCCCTTTAAAAAGCTTTTTGTTATGTTTGAACAAATAGTTTATGTTTGTCTTCATTGTTTAATTCTAGAAAAATTCTTCTAATAATTAATTGTGAAGGATTTGGTATTAATTTTACTCTATTTTTAATATCTTCGAATGATTCAAAATCTTTTTCTTCTCTTTCTTCAATTAGTTCTCTAGTATGCCTTTTTCCAATACCAGGTAATAGTTCTAATTGATGAATTCTCATATTTATTGGTCCAGCATTATTAAAAAATTCAATAAATCTTTTTTCATTTTTTTCAACCAATTCTTTAATTATGAAATCTAATTCTATTTTGGCAGTTTGAGTTAGCTTATCTAAAGATAATTTTCCAACTATATGATGTATTTTTTCTCTTTCACCTTCACCCATATAGACTTCTTCATAAGGTTGTAAAAATTTTCCTTTTTTTGGAACTAATTCTAGAAGTGTAAAATGATCACGACCTATAGCTTGAGCTATAGCAGACTTCTGATGCAGAGGTCTTTTGTCCATTGGATATCCATGTTGTAGGAAATCCAAAATAATTGCATATTTTTCTTTGGTTGCCGGGTTCATTTTTTACTTTAAACATATTTTTTCACTATTGTTAATATTTTTTCTAAATCTTCTTGTTTAAGTGTTAAATTTTCACTCGAAAGGACCATTCTTAAACTATCGATTTCTGTAGGTAATATGTTAATTATTAAACTAATATGGTTATCTTTTAATCTTGTGATTTCTGATGATTCTAAATCTTTTTTTAGATCCTTATATTTTTTAGTTTTTGGGATATGATTTAAATAATCTTCAACTTTTTTTGCCCTAAAATTTAATTCTTTATCTCTTTTTTTCATTCCATCTATATTTTCTTTCATTTCAGGGTTACTTATTGTCTTTTTTTCAATTATTTCCATTTTATATTTTTTTTAAGTGTACGGGATGTGTTAAAACAGTTTTTGTTTTATTTCCATCTTTTATTTCAACATGATAGTTTGTTCCTTGTTTATCTTTTATTGTTCCTGCCTTTCCATGAAATCTAGGATGATACATCCCTTTTTGTATTGCAGGTTCTGCAGATAGATAAACTCTATCTCCTTCTTTAAATCTTTGAAAAAATCTTCTAAGACTAATTTTTCCTTTAGTTCTGATATTTTTTTTTAATTTATATCTTGTTTTTCTTCTTAATCCGCCAGTTCTTTGCATTTTCTAAATATCCTCGATTTATGGGAATAATTTCAATTTATAAAGGTTTTTATTAGTTC
>CAYUWX010000022.1:0-7376 GCA_964448715.1 Candidatus Woesearchaeota archaeon | reverse complement strand
CAATTCTCTTAAATATCGTAAAATGATGTTTAATCGTCAGTATGGAGATTTTGGGATGATGGAATTTCCTAGTTTTTTGGCCACAGGAATATTAATTGCCATTTTGTTTTTTATGGGTATAATAAAATTCTTTAAACAAGGAATTATTTGGATTCAAAATTTGATAAAAATAGATTTTGATGTTTTATCTCTTTTAAGAGATTTTAATTTTCATTGGTTTAGTTTATCTTACAATATGTTGTTTTTAGGTTTGCTTGCTATGTTTTTTGCAACAATATTATTAGTATGGTCCCATCAAGCACATAAAGAAAAAATATTTAAATACGGATGGTTTGTCCTTCCTATCTATTTATTGATCTATGGATTGTTTGTTATGACAATCTGGATAGGCGTATTTATAGATTTTATATTAAGGCGAAATCAAAAATGGTAGTTGAAAGAAAAATAACAAAGAAATATTATTTTATGACTTTAGTTGTTACTACTTTGATTTTTAGTGTCGCTTTTTTATTTGGATGGTATGTTAATGAGAAAAGTTATTCAGAATCTTTTAATCAATTAAATGAGATAAAAACAGGTTTGCTAAGATATGATTTACAATATAAAATGTTAGGAGATTATCCTTGTGAATTTATATTAGATGGTTCCCCCATAAAAACTGAATTTGAAGAAATACGTTTAAGAATTGCTACCTTAGAAAGAGAAAAAGGTAAAGATGATCCAAGTGTTATTAATCTTAAAAAATACTATACTCTTTTAGAATTAAGTGATTTAATTTATTATGAGGATGTAAATAAAAAGTGCGGTAGTGATTATGATTTAATCTATTATTTTTATTCAAATGATAAGGAAAAATGTCCTTCTTGTGAAAAACAAGGATTTATTTTAGATTATATTTATAATAATGATAAAAATATTAAAGTATATTCTTTTGATTATGATTTAGATTTAATGGAATTAGATATTTTGAAAAGAAAGTATTCTGTAAATAATGTTCCTTCTATAATTGTTAATGGTGAATTATTAAGTGGATTTAGTGAAAAAGAAGAAATAGAATCTCTATTATAGTAATACTTTTAATTTCATTTTACTTATCTTTTTTTATGGCAAATTGTGATATGTGTGGAAAAGAGGGGAATTTAATTGATGCAGTTGTTGAAGGAGCTATGTTGAAGGTTTGTATTTCTTGTAAGGATCATGGAAATGTGATTCCTGTAGTAAAACCTAATTTTGTAAAAGAAAAAGTTATTGAGCAAACTGAAGAGGAAATAGAAGTGATAGTAGACAATTATTCGGAAGTAGTTAAGAAAGCAAGGGAAAATAAGGGTTTGAAACAAGAAGAGTTAGCTAAAGATATTGCAGAAAAAGAATCAGTTATACATCAGATTGAATCAGGTGGTTTGAAACCAACTTTTAAAATTGCTAAAAAGTTAGAGGCCTATTTAAGAATAAATTTAATTACTAAATCTCAGAAAATGGAAAAAGGTGTTGAGAAAAAAATTGATTTTTCTGATAAGAATTTAACTATTGGTGATTTGTTGAAGAAGTAGAGAAATATTTATATACATAAAGTATAATAATTGAATATGGATAAAAAAATAATTGGAATCATTATTGGAATTTTAATTTTAGGAATTGTTGCTTTTGAATCTAATATTCTTCCTGATTCTTCTATTAGTTTATTGAAAAGTCCTGATGCTAAGGTTTTTTTTAAAGGATCTAAAAGTGATTTAAGTAGCGTGCAAGATAATAGTTATTGTTCCAATTTAGATTTAATGTCTAGAAATGGTGCAACTTTATGTTTTCAAGATCTTATTAAGAAAGGATATTTTGAAAGATTTGAAAACCCTACTGGCGATGATGCAATCTCTAAATTAGTTTCTTTAGGTGCAACTCAATCTAGTGCAGAATGGGCAGTTTATGATAATTTTAATTTTTTGTTTATTCCTTATTCTACTTCTATTCAAGGGAATGAGATAATGGATACTTATGTAGATACAGAGTGCTGGGATGAACAAGGTTGTGAAACTTGTCATACGACTTATGATGATGGAGGAGTTCTTTTAAGTACTGTATGTGTTAATATGGACTTATGCGAAGTACAAGCACAATTCATTTATATGAATGGAGATTATATTTATTCAGAATTTTATGATTATATGGTTAGTGATTGTTAAATAACTTTATAAATTTCTAATTTCTTATATTTTTATGAATAAAAAACAATTAGCAATTAAATTATCTAAATTAGAAAAAGTTGAAAAAGTTAAGGCATATTTTGAACAGTATGCTACTGATTCTGAAATGGCTGCAACCATATTATGGGATGCATATATGAATGGAAATATTGAAGACAAAATTGTTGCTGATTTTGGATGCGGCAATGGTATTTTTGGAATAGGTGCATTATTATTAGGTGCTAAATTAGTTTATTTTATAGATATAGATAATGATTCTTTAGATGTTGCTATAAGAAATTGTTCTTTTGAGAATGTTCATTTTAGAAACTTAGATATTGATGAATTTGATGAAAAAGTAGATGTAGTAATTATGAATCCTCCTTTCGGAGTTCAGGAAGAACATGCAGATAAAAGATTTTTAGAAAAAGCAATGGATATATCTGATGTAATTTATTCTATCCATAAAATAGAAAGTAAGAATTTTATTGAAAAATTAAGTGAAGATAGAGATTTTAAGGTTGAAAAAGTAGAGGAAATGAAGTTAATTTTGAAAAAAACTATGAAGTTTCATAAGGCAGATAAGTATCCTGTAAAAGTTGGAGTTTGGACTATAAAACGAAAGCTTTAAAATAGGTTAATTTTTCTTAAAATTGTAAAATGGAAATCAAAATTTTAGAAGAAGAAAAAAGTTCTATTAAAATTGAAATTATTGGAGAAGATCATACTTTAGCTAATGCCTTGAGAAAAGAGTTATGGAATGATTTTCATATAAAGATTGCAGGATATAATATTGATCATCCATTAACAGGTAATCCTATTTTAATCGTTGAAACAGATGGAAAAGAAGATCCTAAAAAAGCTTTGAATTCTGCTGTTGAAAGATTAAAGAAAAAGAATTCTGAATTATTGTTAAAATTTGATAAAATATAAAAAGACTTTTAAATAAGTTGTATGATTGATTAGGTTATAATGTCTATTAAGAAAATTTGGAATTTTATTTGGAAAGAAGATTCTGTGTTAAGTTGGGTTATTTCTATCATCTTAGCATTTGTTATTGTTAAGTTTATTATTTATCCATTACTTGGATTAATATTAGGTACAGGATTTCCAATTGTAGCTGTTGTTTCTGAAAGTATGGAACATCGTGCAAGTTGTTCAAATTCTGAATGTTTAAGTTATAAAATATGTGGCGAAGAGGTTGGAAGCAAGGGTTATTATCATTTTGATAAATATTTTGAAACTTGCGGGGAATGGTATAATGATAATGACATTGAGTATAGAGAGTTTAAGGAATTTTCTTTAAAAAATGGATTTAATAAGGGAGATGTTATGATTTTAGTTGGTGCAGAAGCGAAAAATATAAAAGTTGGAGATGTTGTTGTTTTTGATGGAAATTTGAACTATCCTATAATCCACAGGACAGTTAAAGTTTGGAATGAAAATGGAACATATTATTTCCAAACAAAAGGAGATAATAATGGCGATTCATCTTCAAATGAAAAGAAAATAAGTGAAGATAAATTGGTTGGAAAGGCTGTTGTTCGTTTACCTTTATTAGGATGGGTAAAAATTGGATTTAGTTCAATTTTAGAAAAATTTATGAGGTAAGAAAAAAATGAATGGAATGTTTTGTCAAAAATGTGGCGCTTTAATGATTTTAGATGGGGAAAAGAAAAAAATGAATTGTGGTTCTTGTGGTTATTCTCCAAGAAAGAAAGCAGATAATATTATACTTAAAGAAAAAATTGAATTAAGTAAAGATCAAGAAATTGAATTACAGGACAAAAAAGTAGAAACCTTACCTAAGGTTAAAGAAGATTGTGGAAAGTGTGGAAACAAACTTGCTTATTATTGGACACTACAAACTAGATCTTCAGATGAGTCAGAAACTAGATTTTTTGAGTGTACTAAATGTAGCCATAGATGGAGAGTATACTAAAGTATAGAAAAGATTAAAAACAAATCTTTATTTTCCTTTTTTATTATGAAAGTTATTTTAGATGAACCAAGATTATTGAAAGATAGTGTGAATATAATTTCTGAGTTAGTTTCAGATGTTCAAATGAAATTTGATTCTAATAAATTAGAGATTATTGCAATGGATCCAGCTAATGTAGCAATGATTAATTTTAAGTTGCTTAGTAGTAGTTTTGTTGAGTATTCTGTTGAAGGGGAAGAGACTATTGCAGTAAGTCTAGATAATCTTAAACAAATTCTTGGTCGTGCAAAAGCTAATGATTCTGTTATTTTAGAATTGGATAATGAGAATAATAGATTGAAAGTAGGTTTGAAAGGAGATGGAAATAGAAATTTTAATTTATCTTTGATAGATATTAGAGAGAAAGAACAAAAAGTTCCTGAGTTGAAATTTCCTGTAAATATTGATATGGATACTTTAGTTTTTAATGATGCAATTGAGGATGCCGCTATTGTTGCCGACTCTGTAATTTTTACAGCTTTGAAAGATGAATTAATTATTGAAGCAAATAGTCATGTTTCTGATGCAAAAGTTAGTATAAAAAATTCTGAAAAAAATAATATTGGTTTTAGTGCAGGAGATGAAGAGAAAATTAAATCTAAATATTCGGTAGAGTATTTGAAAAAAATAATTAAGGGTTCTAAATTAGTAGATAGTGTGAGTATGAAATTCGGAGTAGATTACCCTTTAGAAATTAAATATATTTTAATGGATAAATTAGAATTGACAACTATTTTGGCACCAAGAGTTAGTAACGATTAAGGGAAACATTTATATATTTCTTTAGTGTTTTTTTATTTTATGAATAAAAGAGGGCAGATTACGATTTTTATAATCCTAGGTATAGTATTAGTTACAGTTCTAGCTTGGTTGTTTTTTTTAGGTGGTTTGAATATTAAAGAAAAATTGAGTTATGAGGAAGCCGAGAGATTTGTTTCTGCACGTGTAGAGCCTGTTAGTTCTTTAGTTGAAGGTTGTGTTGAAGAGAGTGCTTGGATTGTTTTGAGAACAATGGGAAAATTTGGAGGATATGTTGTTCCACAATTTAGTGAGGCTAATCCAACTATTGAGTTACTTATGCCTACTGGAGATATTTCTAATATTAATTATGTTGCTTATTATGATGATTCTGGTTTTGTAAATAATTTTTATTCTGTTGGAGAAATGAGGAATGAATTTGAAACTTATTTAGAAAATATTGCTTTAGATCAAGATGATTCTTTGTTTGCAGAATGTATAAATAATTTTGATGCATTTAGAGATGATTTTGATGGTATTGAATATTCTGATTTAGATGTTGAGGTAGAGTTTGGGAAAAAAATCAGAATGATTATTAATTATCCTGTTACATTAAGTAGATCTGATTATGAGACCACAATTGAACAATATTATGTAGAACTTCCTGTAAATATGAGAGAAATTCATTCTGTTGGTTCCAAATTAGTTAATGATGTTTATTTAGGAAATAGTTTAATTGATACTCGTAGTTATTATATTGGAAGATATACTGATGAATTGTCTTCTGGTGCTAGAGAAGATTCAGTTGGAATTAGTTGGTATGATACAGAGTCTTTTGATACTGGTAGAAATAATATACATAATTACTTTTTTAGTTTGAATTATGCTCATCCTGAATTAGAAAATGAGTATATATTTAATTTATTAGTGGGGGCAGGAGAATGATTAGAAAAGCATTAAGTCTGTTTGTTAGTGTAATGATAGTCTTAATGAGTGTGAGTTTTGCTGTTTCTATAAATGCTAAAGAAGTATTTGCTGAAGAGATTACTGGATGTTGTGTTTTAGATGATTCTGGAAATTATTGTGTTGATGAATCTGTTGAAGGTAGTTGTTCGGGAAGTTTTTATAGTGGAATAAGTTGTAGTGCAATTGAAAGAGAGTCTGCTAATATTCCTTCTCCTTGTGAAAGAGTTACTTGTTTAGAAGATGATGGAAGTTGTAGTGCTCAAAAATATTATAAACAGTGTAGAGATCATAGTAATTCTGGATTTTTTGAAGTTCCTTTGAGTGAAGTTAATGAATGTCAAGAAGGATGTTGTCAATTATTGAGTGAAGGCGAAGTTGTTAATCAATATAGTGTTAGTTTTTTAGGGCAATGTACTATTGATGCTGCTTCTTTGGGTTTAACTTCTAATCTTTTATCTGAATGTGAAAGTTTACCTGAACAAATTGGTTGTTGTGTTTCTAATTTTGGTTGCGATATGACTTCTAATGCTGATTGTTCTGGATTAGATTGGTTTGGTGAAGAAATGTGTAGTGATAGGCCCACTCTTTGTGGAGATTGTGGAGATTATGTTAATAAGGAGTGTTATCAAGGCGATGTTTATTTAGCTAATTCTTGCGGAGAATATGATGATAACCCTATTTCTGATTGTAATGTAAATACTCAAATGTGTAAGATTGAAGATGAGGAAGCACAGTGTGTAGATATTTCTTGTGAGATTCCTCTTGAATTTACTACTTTAAATTATGATACTTTTTATTTGAAATCTGGAGAGATTGGAGTTATTAGGGAAGATGGAAGTGCTAGTAGAATTCATGTTGATGATAATTATGTTATAAATTTAGATAATAATGAACAAGTATGTGTTCAGTATGGTGGGCCTGGTGAAGTTCATCATATGTATGCTTGTGATCGTGGAGAAGTTAAGGATTCTTCTATTTCTTTATTTAAGGGGAGAAGTAGGATTTGTGAATTTAATGGTACTTCTGGTAAATTAGAAATCCGTGAAAATAAATATCAAGAGTGTTTAGAATGTAGTTCTGTCGATGATAGTATAGGTAATAATAATTTATATAAAATTTATAAGTGGTTTGCTAAATTAGGTGATTTAGCAGGATGGAGTGCAGTTGATATTTCTTATTGGGATTATTGGTTATTTGATCCTGGTTTATGTAATTCTGTAGGTGCTTGTAGTGATAAGGGAGATTGTGTCTACGGTGATAGTAATTGGTGTGTTCCTAAATATCCTGTTGATTCATATAGTGGATGTAATTCTTTTACTGAATCAAAAGCTGGAAGTCCTTATAATAAACCTGATGAAGCTTGTCAGTCTTGCGGAAATTGTAAAAAATATGATAAACCTATTGGAGTAGTTGGTACAGGTGCAATTTGTTTAGCTAATATTGTTGTTGGAGGATTTACTGATTGGTTAATGGAAGGAATGGCTAATGCATTATTAAGTGAGGATGAAGTTGAT
>CAYUWX010000021.1:0-7674 GCA_964448715.1 Candidatus Woesearchaeota archaeon | reverse complement strand
AAATAGTCAAACTATAAAATGTATTATTTACAGAATCATAAATTCCAATTCCATCAATACTAACATCAGAAATACTAGTTAAATTAATAATATTATTATCTGAAGAATCAAAAATTCCAATTCCTTCTTGTGCAGAATTCTGAATCGTATTATTAAAAACAATATTACTTTCGGAACTATGATCTAAACTTAAACCATCTCCTTCAGAAGCAATAGTATAATTTAATATATTATTTTTAATTACATTTGAAAGAGAAGAATATAAATAAATATTTGAATCCGTACTATTAAATATTACATTATTTGTTAAATTATTTGTATCCGAGTCAACTAATTTTATACCATAATTATTACAATCGGTACATCCACTAGTTCCATACATTTCATTAGAATCAATTGTACTATTATAACATTCACTAAATCTTACAGCTGCAAAATTATCGGAAGATAAAGTATTATTTATTTCATTATTTTGAATTAAATTATCTACACAAACATCATTAGCAGCAGATTCAGAAAAGAATATCCCATCTCCATCTACATCAGATATTTTATTTCCAGTAGCATTACAATTTGAAGAACCTACAAATACAATTGCATTACTTTGCGAATCACCACTTCCAATATCACTTATAGTATTATCTTCTACTCTAGTATTATCAGATAATTCTACTCCAATACCCTTGAAACTATCTGTAATAGGAACATTTACCCCAATGGTATTATTAAAAATATAACCTTCAGAAGAGTTATCATAATATATACCATAACTAAAATCTGTAATCAAACAATTCTTTACTGTAACATTTGAAGAATCTCCTACATTAATAGCAGTTAGATTAAATTGAGAAGAATCAGTACCATCTATAGTATAACCTTGACAATCTAAAACAACATTACTTGCAGTAATATTAAAACAATACTCTGTAGAATTATAATCAGAAACATTTTGACTTATAGTATGTATTCCACTTGAAGTAATATCCGCACAAGCTGAAAAAACATCATTATATGCATATGCCTTTTGACCACCAAAATCAAATTCTAAAGTATGTTTTATTGGAGTCAATACTTTACTAACTTCTATAGCAGTTTCATCACAACTATAATTTGTGGCAGATAAAGTGCCATTACTAAAAGTATAGTTAATAGAATCATTTCCACAACTCAAATCTAAAAATTTTAAATCATAAATAGAAGAGTTGTCACTAAAATTAGACCAAGTAGTTCCATTAAATCCTGAAATAGAAAGATCTGCATTTCCTGTAGTATTAAACATTACACTCCAATTACCAAATAAAGTAGGATAGGATTGCACATTTAAAATTGTAATTTCAATATCATAAGTTTGATTAGACAAGTGTGGAACTATCCATTCAATATAATCTACCAAAGAATCATCATCACTATCATATGCACTAAAATTAACTTTTTCCCTAGTTCCATTATTTAACCAATATAAATTTACAGAATTTAATGGTGCATTAGTAATATTAGTATATGCTAAAATGTTTTCATAATGAATATCACTAAATACTACAACTTGTTTTTTATAATCATTTGTTATAATTTCTGTTGCATTTGGGCCAGGAGTTTCATATTCTATTTCCAATTCTTCAACTTCTTCAATAATTGTTATTTCTTGTTCTAAATCTTCTGAAGACTCATTACTAGTTTCATTTACAACGGCATAACCTGTTGTTTCAAACATATTAGAAAATAAACTAGTAAAAAAAGACAAAATATTAGAAAATATATTTACATTTGCTATAGAACTACCTGTTATTACATCTAATCCTTCATTTTCTTCATCTTCAAAAATTATTTTATCTTCACTTATTTCTATTTCTTCATTATTAACAATTTCAACAACAGAAATATTCATAGCTTCCTTTGGAATACTTAATGTAACATTATCAGAAGGAGCATCCAATAAAACTCTTTTCTTCCATTTTACAGGTTGATGTATAACTACATCATATTGTATTGTTTCTTCTATTTGATTTATATCAGTTTGATTAATAATTATTGTTTCATTTAATTCAATACTAACATTTAAACTTTCATTAATAGAAATATTTAATTCACTTTCATTAATTTCTAATTCAACTTCCTCTGTTTCATTTACTTCAATTGTTTCATTCAAACTAACATTTATTTCTTCACTTATATTCAAATCTAAAGATTCAGAAATATTTACTTCTTCAGTTTCATTCACAATTATTTCTTCTTCAATTTCTTCAGATTCAACTTGTTCTTCACTTTCTTCCACTTCAATCTGTTCTTCTTCAACTATTTCTTCAGATTCAACTTGTTCTTCATTTTCTTCCACTTCAATCTGTTCTTCTTCAACTATTTCTTCAGATTCAAGACTTTCACTTACCTCTAAAACATCATAACCAGTAAATGCAAAAAATCCGCCTACTCCAATAAGTAAAGCGATAAAAATAATTATTATTGTTTGTAGGTTAAAATTAAACGAACTCTTAGATAGTCCCATCTCTTTTTCTTTTTTAATTGCCTCCCTCTTATTAGAACCTAAATAAATAGTCTTCACACTACCATTTTTATCCCTTATACTAGTGTAAAAATAATCTTTATCTTTAATCCTCTTTTTATGCAATTAACCTACACCTCTTTATAGAAAAAATATGTTTTTAGGCTTATATAAATATTATGGTTAAATAAAAAATAAAGAGAAAAAAAGAAATTAGTTCTTTCTTCTTTTTTTAGTTTTTTTCTTTGTAGATAACAAAAATTTAATTGAAAAAACAGATAAAACAATTACCAATGCAAGAAGAGTTAATACAATCGGATAATATCTTGTTTTTAATATATTTTCCATACTAGATTCTTCATCAAATGGTAATTCATATATTTTTGTCATAGTTATAGTGACAGGAGAAACAACAGTGGTATCTTCAGTGTATTCATCCTCAATAGAATCATCCACAGTTACTAAATTATTTACAGTCACATCTCCACCTTCTTCATAACAAACAATAATATCTGCAATTTCATCAGCATTCATATCTACATCCTTACATTCACCATACTCTAAATCAAATGTTACAGGATCACTATGTAAAGTAACAGTTACTCTACTTCCAGATTTTTCAATAATTAATTCATGAGTTTCTGGATCAGTAGAAGTAGTAATAAAATTTTCAACTTTTCTTGAATTATACACTGCAATTTGGGAGGTATATGCACTTCCGGCTTTAATCTCTGTTACTCTAGTTGTTGGTAAAACTGCAAAATCAGTAGTACCAACTGTTTCTTGAACAGCTGCAATCTTTTTTGCTAATTCAGAATCTGAAGTTAAAACAGATAAAATTTCATCCGCATTAGATCTACTCATTCCGCCTTTTTTAACTAAATTTTGTTTGGCTGCCCATAAAGCTAATGTTACAGAGGCATCTTCTACACCAGATTCACCACCAATTAAAATTCCATAATCTCCACTTCCACCTCTTGCACCAGATTCAGTTACTTTTATCTGACCAACTAATGAAGCAGTTTCATAATACAAATAATCTCTTTTTGAAGTCACACTTCCTACAACAATATTTAGAGTATTAACTCCATCATTTGAATAAGTAGAAATATCAAAATCAGATAATCCGCTTCCACAATTAAAAGATGTTGCAGAACCACCATTTATACTCCAAGAACAACTTTTAGGTTTTCCAGAAACATCAACATTTGCCAAAGGAGGATCTGTTAGAGAATAAGTATAACTTATTTTAGGTGTTGTAATTGTTATTGAACCACCAGTAATATCAAAGGTATCTAATTCAGAGGTAGTTCCTTGATTATTTTTTGCATCTACTTTTAATTCATAACTTCCACTAGGCAAATAATTTAATTCACTAGTAATATCTGATTGAACACTATCACAATCAATAGGTTCATTTACAACAATTTCTACTTTTCTTGTAGCAGCACCTCTTCTAGTACTTGCTTCTGATGAACTAAACTCGAATATAGAATATGAACATTTTACCCCATTAGTTACAGAAATTGTAGGACCACTACTTCCGGCAGTAAAATCTAAAACACTTAAAGATAAACTTGGAGCATTATCAAAAGTTACACATACGCCACAATCTGTTTCACAAGAACTACAATCTTCATTTCCATTATCACAATTTCCATCACCACAAGAAGCACCTGTCACAGTATGACTTGAACAACTTGTATCACAATAAGTACATGAAGAACCATAATCTGCAGAACAAGGAGTATTAGTATTACTTCCTCCGTCATCACACTCTTCAGAACCCTCTACATTTCCATTACCACAAACTGCAGGAGTTTGACATGTACCACTTACACAACTTAATCCGTTACAACAAGAAGGATTTCTTCCGCCACAGGCAGATCCGCTTGATGCACATCCTCCTTCTTTTCCTTTAGCAGCATTTCCAGTTATTTTGTCTTCAGATAAAAAGATATCTCCTAAAAAATCAAAAACATCTGAAAAACTAAAAGCATATGCTGCAGGACTAACTAATAATAAAATTATTAAAAATATACTTGCTTTTTTCATTAAATATCACCTCGAGATTAATATAACTTTAAAATTTATACTTTAAATAAGTTTTGATTAAAATTTCTTAAAAACAAATGAACCAGAAACATTATCATTCAAATATTTCTCGGCTTTTTTAGTTAATTCACCATCTGTTAAAAATAATACTGGTAATTTCTTTTCACTACCTTCATTCCACGAATTTTCTATATCCTTATCATTAATTATTTTTTTACTTTTAGATTTTACAAAATATCTTAGCTTACCTAGATTAGTTGGAATATCTACAACAAAATTAAATTCCTTATTTTTTCTAACTACATCTTGAGAAATAACATAAATTTCATTTTCAGAAAAGTATTTATTAGAAACATCAAATATGCTTTCATCTTCATTTTTTATAGGAATAACTTCTTTTTTTTCAAGAATTTTTTCTTCTTCTTTTATTTCTTTTTTAACTTCTTTATTCGGCAATTCTTTAATTTCTTCTTTAATTTCTTCTTTTTCTTCAGGTTTATCTTCTTCTTTATTAGAAATACCTAATTCTTCTTTAATCAAATTTTTAGTTTCATCATTTCCTAAAGAATAAAATTTCCAAAATATTTCTCCCTCTCCAGAAACAGTAACAGTTAAAGGAACGGCAAAATCTTTAATCTCTCTCAAAGCAACCCTTTGCCAAGGTAAAGCTATTTTATCTCTAATAATTCCTTTTTCTTTTAATAAATCAAAGGCTTCCTTAGGTTTACCTGATAAATATTGGGACAAAGATTCTAATTTTCCTTCCTGGCCTTTCAAATAATAAAACGGGCTTCCTCCTCGTTTTATACTAGTAATTAAAACTTCTTTTTTATCAACCAAATTAGATAAAATTGCACTAGCAAATAAAATATTAGTATTTATAATTTTAGATAATTGCGAAGGAATTAATGGACCCTCCCTTTTTATAATATCCAAAATCTCTGCCTTATTATCTTTACTCATAAACAAAGAGAATTCAACTTAATATAAAAAACTTATGGCCTTTTCCACTCTATTTGATAATAAGTAACATCATCCTCATCATCAACAATGGAAATTAATAAATTCTTTCTAGTAGAATGTGCAACTCTATTTTTCGCAGAAAATTCATGCCAAGTAAACTTTTCTCCCTCATGAACAGCATACATTACCCATTTCGCATGATCATCTCCAGGCTTTACACCTCTGTCATAAACTCTAAAATCTGCACCAAACTTCAAAGCAGTCTTAACAACATATCCCCTAGTTCTCATATCTCTATAAGATAAATATCTAATCCAAAATCTAGGTTCTTTTCTTTTAGCTTTTTTTACATAAGAATCAAAATCTAATAATTTCTTTCCAAAATAAACATCCATCATATCTTTTTCTATTAAATATAATGCTTCAACAAAAGAATATCTAAATTTTTTTCTTTTAGGTTCACCAAATCTACCTTTATCATAAATAGATCTAGTTTCAGGATTATCTTCAGCAATTACTCCTATATCTTCAAAATTTGCCAAAACTTTTTCTTTTTTCATACTTATTAAAAACAAAAATTATTTAAAAACCTTTCCTTAAACCATATTATGGAAATTACATTTTTAGGAACATCTGCTATGCAACCAACAAAAGATAGAAACCCTTCATCCATTCTAATTAATCATGGAAAGGAAAATATATTAGTAGATTGTGGAGAAGGAACACAAAGACAAATGCAATTAGCAAATATTAGTCCTACTAAAATAACAAAAATACTAATTTCTCACTGGCATGGAGATCATGTATTAGGTTTACCCGGTTTAATACTAACATTGGCAACTTCAGAATATACTAAAAAATTAGAAATTTATGGGCCAAAAGGGACAAAAAAATACATGAATAATTTACTTAATCTTTTCATAACTAAAAATGAAATGAATATAGAAATAACTGAATTAAAAAAAGAAGAAAAATTTCTAGAAACTAAGGAATTATTATTTTCAAATTTCAAATTAAATCATTCTACAGATTGTTTAGGATATGTAATTAAAGAAAAAAATAAAAGAAAAATGAAATTATCTTATTTGAAAAAGTTCGGATTAACTAAAGATCCTATTTTAGGAAGATTACAACAAGGGAAAAATATTAATTATCAAGGACATAAAATTTTAGTTAAAGAATCAACAGATTTAATCATTGGTAAAAAGATTTCAATAGTTTCAGATACTACCTATACCCCTAATATTGTTAAAAATGTTAGAAACTCAGATATTTTAATAATTGAATCTACATATTCTAAAGAATTAATTAAAAAAGCTAGAGAATATAAACACTTAACATCCGAACAAGCAGCAAAAATAGCAAAACAAGCAAATGTTAAACAATTAATTCTAACTCACATTGGAAAAAGATTCAAAAATACTTCAATACTATTAAAAGAAGCAAAAGAAGTTTTCAAAAATACAAAAATAGCTAAAGATTTCTTAAAAATAAAAATCTAACAATCAATCTTATACTCAAAATAATCATCCCAAGGATTTTCCAAAGAAATCATTTCTTTAACAGTCAACTTCTCAAAATATCTACGAAATGGCCTCATAGAATTACCATGTGCACAAATAGCAACATTAATTTTCTCCTTACGAACCTTCTTAATTAAATCTTTAATAAAAGGTTTAACTCTTTTTTCAACATCTTTTATACTCTCTCCGCCCGGAGGGGCAACAGAATAAGACCTATGCCAAATATCAAATTGTTTCTGACCATATTTCTCAATAACAGTTTTATGTTTAAATCCTTGCAACTTGCCATATGATCTTTCAATCATCCTATCATCAATAATAATTTCAGAACATTCAGGATGATATTTCAATACCTCTTTCAAAGTATTCTTAGATCTACTCAATCTAGTTTGATAAGCAACATCAATTTTTTTACCTTTTAACTTACGAGCCAAAACCTTAGCATTTTTTAAACCATAGGAAGTTAATCGAGAATCTTTCCAACCAGTAAATTCCTTATCCCTATTATAAAAACTTTCACCATGTCTAAACAAATAAATTGAACACTTCATAACTTAAAATTTAATTTTATAAATTAAAAACTTTTCTATTACAATAACTTTAATAAATACTAAATATTTTCACTTAAACATGTCT
>CAYUWX010000020.1:0-8106 GCA_964448715.1 Candidatus Woesearchaeota archaeon | reverse complement strand
TAATTGGATGTTTAAGTGGATGTGGAGGTAGTGATTCTAGCCCTACTAATCCCGGAAATAATAATCCTCCTCAAGAAGAAATTTTAGAAGAAAGTGTTACTACTTCTGAAGGATATGTTTCTTTTTCTGATGGAAAATCTGCTTATATTAAAGATTCTTCAACAAATCAACCAATTTCTAATTTAGAAGTAAGTTATCTTGCTAATTCCGATTATAAAATTATATCTATTCCTTCAAATGAAAATTATTTGAGGAGTTTTAATATTTCTGATGATTCTAATTTAGAAAATATTACTTTGAAAAATAAAAATGAACATACTTATGATATCCAATTTTTAGAAGGAGATGATGCGAATTTAATGAAAAAATTTAGTGCAAATATTATGGAAGATAATAATTCTCGTAATGTAGATTGTTCTAGTTATCTTAGAACAATTAGTGGGGAAGAGGCATTAGGTGAATTAAATATTTCTGAAGGAATATTATCTATTATAGGACTTGATTGGACTATAACCCTTGCTGGATATATTCATGAATTAGCGGGAAATACAGGGAGCATTTCTTACGAAGAATATCTTTCATCTAATAATTGGGATTGTTATGAAATGGAAGATCCTACTTGGCAACATGAATATCCTGCTGCACCTTATGTTCATTTAAGATTTCCTAGTAATCAACCTGAAATAATTTTAGAAGAGGTATTAGTAAATGAAAATAATGTTCAAATTGAATTAAATAGTTCTGATGAGTTATATTATTTTGAATTATATAATACTCAGATTTTAGATAAAACTGTTACATGCAGGGGCCCAACTGAAGGAGTAGATAATTATTTTGATTGGGAATTGTATGATTTACAAAATAATCTAGTTTCTAGAGGATTAAATAATTCTCCAGATATTTTAAATTTTAATTTGTCTTTTGGAGAGTATATTTTAAAATTAAATTTATTTGATGATACTTCCTGGAAAGATGAATATTATGATTCTGGGTTAAATAGAGATTATTTAGAAGTTCCTATTAATATTTCCAATAATCAATATCAAAATTTGGAAATAATTTATTCATTTGGAAATCCATTGGGAAATGGAAGATTATTTGAGCATAATAATCAATTATGGATCCATGATTCCTTTAATGCATATAGAGTAACACATAATTATGGCATAGATAGTTCTAGTAGAAAATATATACCTGGGGGCACATATGATATTGTAGATATTGGAAATAAATGTTATGGTACTCTTGAAAATTCCTCTAATATTATAGAATTAGATGATTATTCTTTACAACAAAATGGAATTGTTGGAAATCTTGATGATAAGATAAATATTGATTTTTGCTGGAATGGCGTTAGTTTAGTAGGCAGTTCGAAAGTTTATTCTGAGACTTATAATGAGTGGTTCTATTTTACTGATAAATTTGATGTAAATAATTTTGAAATATTGAATCAAATTGGTGCAATTGTTGGGGATTCTGGTCAACTTTCAAATTTTCATAATGTTTCAGTTGATAATATTTTTTTAAAAACTGAATGGAATAATAATTTTAGTTATCCTTATATTGAAGGTTGGAATTATTCTTCTTCCAATTTTGAAAATTTAATTAATAGTTTTAGTAGTAATGTTTTTAATGGTGAATCTCAGGATGTAACTAGTTTAGCACATTGTGGAGATTATATTTATTCTACTACTAATAAAAATGGTATTCAAAAAGTAAATATTCATTACTTAGAATAAAAAACTTTATAAAATAATTAAACTAAAATAAATCTAGGTGATATATTAAATGAATAATAAAAAAGGTGCTATTGAACTTTCTATGACTACAATTATTGTTGTTGTAATTGGTATTACATTACTTAGTTTAGGATTAATGTGGGTAAATAATCTTTTTAATCAATTAGGAACTTCAACAGATGATGCTTTTAGAGTATCTAGTGAGGCTATGTCGGATGCTATGTCTCCGGATGATAAGTTTTTTGTTGCTGGTTCAACACTTAAAGTAAAATCTGGTGATATTTCTTATATTGGTTCAGGACTTCAATTTTTTGCAGATGATCCAACCGATGCAAAAACATTTACCATAAGTGTTACATCACATCAAGATTGGTTTGAAACATTACCGTTTTCAATTGAGCTTCAAGCAGGAGATAGTGAACCTATTCCTATTGGTGTAAAAATTCCATCAAATATTGAGAAAGGAACAATTGAAACAGTAACTATTCAAGCAAAAGAATCAGATGGAACAACTTATGGCCAAGAAGTAATAATTGTTGAAGTAATTTAATTTTTTTCTTTTTTTCTTTTCCTACTAAATCTTTAAAAGTAATTAGGGTTTTCCCTTATTGAGTTAAAATCGATCCGTACGAGATTATATTTTTAGGAACTGCAGGAGGTAAATTTGCTATAAATAAGCAATTGAGATCTTCTGGGGGAGTGGTGATACGAATTAGAGGTGTCCAGTTTCATATAGATCCCGGTCCAGGTACATTATTAAAATCTAAGGAATATGGTGTGAATCTTAGGGCAAATAATGTCTTATTATGTTCTCATTCTCATTTAGGGCATTGTAATGATATAAATATTGTAGTTGATGCTATGACTCATTCTGGAATTGATAAAAGAGGAATTTTAATTGGAAGTAAATCTTTAGTTCAGGGAAGGGAGAATGAACGTCCATATGTAACTAGAAAACATAAAGGAAGAATTGAAAAAATTCTAGCTTTAGATGGTGGCAATGTTGTAAAATTTGGAAATAATATTGAATTGAAAACCTTGAAAACTAGTCATAGTGATGAGAGTGCTATCGGTTTTAAGATATTTTGTGATAAATTTGTGTTAGGTTATAGTGGAGATACTGGATATTTTGAAGGATTAATTGAAGAATTAAAAGGAAGTGATATTTTAATCTTGAATGTTTTGAAACCTTTTGGATATAAGGATGAAAATAATTTGAATTCTGATGATGCTGTAAAAATAATAGAACAAGTTAAACCCAATTTAGTTATTATAAGTCATTTTGGTCAAAAAATGTTGGAACAAAATCCAATTTATCAAGCTAGGGAAATACAAAGAATTACTGGTGTGCAGACAATTGCTGCAAGAGACGGAATGATGATTAATCCTAATACTTATTCTATTAATATGAAACATAAAAACTTAAATTTATATTAGAAAGTTTTAAATAAAAAGTTTAAAGATTATTTTAAATATGGAATTACCTAAAAAGTATGATTTCGAAGCTTCTGAAAAGAAATGGAATGCGTATTGGAAAAAGAAAGGAATCTATAAATTTGATCCTAAAAGTAAGAAAAAAATTTATTCTATAGATACTCCTCCTCCGTATGTTTCTGCTTCACATTTACATGTAGGTCATGCTATGCATTATTCTCAATTTGAATTTATTGCTAGGTATAAAAGAATGAAAGGGTTTAATGTTTTTTTTCCGATGGGTTTTGATGATAATGGTTTACCTACTGAGAGATTTGTTGAAAAAACTCATAATGTTAATAAATCTAGAATTAGCAGAAAAGAATTTACTAAATTATGTTTAAATGAAACTAAAAAAGGTATTGAAAATTATAAAAATTTATGGGATTCTTTGGGTATTAGTGTTGATTGGAATCTTACTTATTCAACAATTGATCCTCGTTCTATTTTAGTTGCTCAGAAATCATTTATTGAATTGTACAAAAAAGGAGTTTTAGAAAGGAAGGATACTCCTATTATATGGGATGTTAAATTACAGACTAGTTTGGCTCAAGCAGATTTAGAAGATATTGAAAAATCTTCCTTTTTTAATGATATAATTTTTAAAACTTCAGAAGAAGATTTAGTTATTTCTACAACTCGACCAGAATTATTGCCTGCCTGCGTTGGTTTATTTTATAACCCTAAAGATAAGAGATATAAAAAATTAAAAGGTTTGAAAGCCAAGGTGCCTTTATTTGATTATGAAGTTCCTATCTTGGAAGATGAATCTGTTGAAATTGATAAAGGAACTGGTTTGATGATGGTTTGTACTTTTGGAGATAAAGAAGATATTGAAAAATGGTCAAAGTATGATCTAGAATTAAGAATATGTATTACTAAAGATGGTAAGTTAAATGAACTTGCTGGAGAGTATTCTGGTTTGAAAATAAAAGAAGCTAGAGAAAAAATAACTGAAGATTTGAAAAAAAATAAATTATTAACTAATCAAGAAAAAATAACTCATGTTGTTAATGTAAGTGAAAGATCTGGAGCAGAGATTGAATTTCTTAAAACTCCTCAATGGGTTATTAATGTTTTAGATCATAAAAAAGAATTAATTAAACAAGGTAAAAAAATTAAGTGGTATCCTGAGTTCATGAGAACAAGATATGAACATTGGGTTGAAAATTTACAATGGGACTGGACTATTTCTAGACAGAGATTTTATGGCGTTTCCTTTCCGGTTTGGTATAATAAAAAAAATGGAAAAGTAGTTTTACCTAAATTAAGTGAGTTACCTATTGATCCTAGAGATGGAAGTGTTCCAAAGGGATATAAAAAAGAAGATTTAATTCCTGAAATGGATGTTATGGATACCTGGATGACTTCTTCTGTAACTACAAAAATTAATGATGAATATGATAAAACAAAAATATTGCCTATGTCATTAAGACCACAAGCACATGATATAATTAGAACTTGGGCATTTTATAGTATTGTAAAATCTTATTTTCAAGATAAAGATATTCCTTGGAAAGATATTATAATTTCTGGACATGGTTTAGGTTCTGAAGGTAAAAAGATGAGTAAGTCTTTAGGAAATTTTATTGAGCCTTCTACAGTTTTAGATAAGTATGGTGCAGATGCATTAAGATTTTGGTCTGCAGGGGCAACTCTTGGTAAGGATCTATCTTATAGGGAAGATGATGTTCGTACTGGTTTGAAAACTATAACTAAATTATGGAATGCTTCTAAGTTTGCTATTATGCATCTAGAAGATTTTGATAATAAAAAAGTTAAGTTAAATTTAATTGATTCTGGAATTTTATCTAAATTTAATTCTTTAGTTAAGAAAGTAAATGAGTCATTTGAAAAATATGAATATTCTAAATCTAGATTATTAGTGGAGGCATTTTTTTGGAATCAAATTTGCGATAATTATTTAGAAATCGCTAAAGATAGATTATATAATCCTGATGTTCGAGGCGTTGAAGAAAGAAGAAGTGCACAATATGTTTTGAGATATATGATTTTGAATACCTTGAAATTATTTGCTCCAATTATGCCGTATATTACAGAAGAGATTTATAATTTATATAATTTTGAAGATTTAGATAGTATACATATTTCAGAATTTAGTAAGTATGATAAAAAATTAGATAATAAGGCTGGAGAAAAAGTATTTAATAGATTTGTAGAGATATTAGGAAAAGTTAGAGAAGCAAAAGCTAAACATAATAAATCTTTGAAAGAAGAGATAGTTTTAAGAATAAGTGAAGAGGATAGGAAGTTGTTGATGCCTGTTTTAGATGATTTGAAAGCAGTTTGTAATACTAAAGAAATTATATTTGGCGAATTTGAAGTTAGTTTTTAAGATGGATACAAAAA
The DNA here is from genome assembly GCA_964448715.1 of Candidatus Woesearchaeota archaeon. GTDB lineage: Archaea > Nanobdellota > Nanobdellia > SCGC-AAA011-G17 > PNOQ01 > JABIBT01. The sequence continues at coordinate 2,524 of CAYUWX010000020.1, read as the reverse complement.
TTAAATTAAAATTGAGAAGATTTGTAAATAAGTTAGATTCTATTAGAGGTAGGCATACTGAATTAGTTAGTGTGTATATTCCTGCAGGATATGAAATGACTAAAATTATTTCTCATCTTGCTCAAGAGCAAGGTACTGCTACAAATATTAAAGATAAACAAACTAGAAATAATGTTATTAGTTCTTTAGAAAAAATGATTAGACATTTGAGAGTTATTGGAAGAACTCCTAAAAATGGTTTTGCTATTTTTGCAGGGAATACTTCTAAAAAAGAGGGCCAACCTAATATTGAGGTTTTTAGTGTTGAACCTCCTGAAAAATTAAATATTCGAACTTATAGATGTGATCAGAGTTTTCTTACTGAGCATTTAAAACAGTTTATGGAATATAAAGAAGTTTATGGTTTGATAGTTATAGATAGAAGAGAAGGAAATATTGGCTTGTTGAAAGGTACCAATATTGTTAAGTTGGCAGGTTTTACATCTAATGTTCCTGGAAAAACTACTAAGGGCGGTCAGTGTTTATCTAAAGATAGTGTTGTTCAAATAAATGATGGATGTTTAGAAAAAATTAAAAAATTACATAATCCCTATGTTGTAAAAAGTATTGAATTTGAAAAAGGAAAGTTATTGGATTCTCCTGTAATTGATAAATGGGATACTACAAAAAAAGTTTATAAAATTATTACCCAAACTCCCAGATTAGAAATTGAAAGTTCACCAGATCATGTTTTTTTTGTTAGAAATGAAAAAGGAATTATTGAGAAATCTGCAGATGAATTAAAAGAAGGTGATTTTTTAATTATGCCTGAAAAGATAGATGTTAATTCTAAATTACAGAAATTAAATTTTAAGGATTTTAAATATCTTGATCAAAAATTTGCACAGTTTTTAGGGTATTTTATAGGTGACGGAAATTTTGATAATAATAGATTAAATTTTTCTGAAGGGGATGAAGAATTAGTAAAATATTATAAATTATTTTTTGATGAATTATTTAGTTTAGATACTAAAGTTAAATTTAGAGAAAGTAAAAATTTTTATCAATCAAGAATTCATTCTAAAGAATTGGTTGATTTTTTAAAGGAAAATTTTAAAGAATTAAAAAAATCGGGAAATAGTGAAATTCCTCGTGCAGTTTTAAAATCTAATAATGAGGTTTTAGCAGGTTTTATTAGGGGATTTTTTGATGCTGAAGGATATTGTGCTCCAGAAGAGTTGTCTTTAGGAGTTAATAATAAATTTTTGATTAAACAATTGCAAATGGCATTATTAAGATTTAGTATAATTGGTAGCTTTTCTGAATATGATAATAAACAAAATAAATATAGTGATAATTTTAGATATACCTTGAGAATTACAGATATTGAATCTCTTAAAAATTTTAAAGAATTTATAGGTTTTAGTTTAGAAAGAAAAAATAAAAAATTAGATGATTTAATTAATAAAAGAACTAATAGAAATAATGTTAGGCAAATATTTAATTCTGGAAAAAATATAAGAAGGGTTTTGGAAAATCATGGTTATTTAAAAGAAAATTTTCCTAGTGTAAGTCACTTTTTTTATAATCGCAGAGAAATGGGAAAATCTGTTTTTGAAAAATCTATTATTGAACAAATTAAAGATGATAAAAAAATTTATTGTAAGTTGAAAGAATTTTTAAATTATAATTTGTTGCCTGTAAAAATTAAAAAAATTGAAAGCTCTGATAATGAAATTGAAATGAGTGATATATCTGTTAAAAATCAAAATTTTATTGCTAATTGTGTTTTAGTCCATAATAGTCAGCAAAGATATGCAAGATTAAGAGATATTGCCGCTGCAGAATTTTTTAAAAGAGTAGGGGATGCAGCAAATAAAGAATTTTTAGAAATGAAGAATTTGAAAGGAATTTTAGTTGGTGGTCCTGGACCTACAAAAGAAGATTTTCTTAGAAAAGATTATATTAATAATAATTTAAAATTAAAAGTTATTGCAGTTAAAGATTTAGGGTATACTGGTTCTTTTGGATTAAATGAATTAGTGGATAAAAGTCAAGATATTTTAGCTAATGAAGTAATTATTGAAGAAAAGAAAATAATGCAAGAATTTTTTCAAAAATTAGCTACTGAATCAGATAAGGTTTCATATGGTAAGGATGAAGTTAAGAAAGCACTAGAAATGGGTGCAGTTAAAACTCTTTTATTATCTGAAACTGTAAATGATAGAATTATGGAAGAATTTGAGAAGTTGGCTGAAGCTTCAGGAAGCGAAATTAATATTATTTCTATAGAAACTCGTGAAGGATCACAATTAAAAGATTTAGGTGAGATTGCAGCTATTTTGAGATTTCCTGTTTATTGAGCAAATTTTATAAATTCTTAATTTATTATTAATTCTATGCAAGATACTAAAAATAAAATTGAGGCGATATTGTTTACAACTGGAAGATTTTTGAAGTTACAAGATATTGCTAAATTGGCTGGTATTGGAAGTGTAGGATATTTAAAATCTGCATTAGATGAATTAAAAGAAGATTATGAAGG
>CAYUWX010000019.1:0-8304 GCA_964448715.1 Candidatus Woesearchaeota archaeon | reverse complement strand
CTTTCCAATTCTTTTCAAATAGTCCCCAACCATAAAATATAGAGTTCTAATTTAAGTTTTAAATCTTTCCTTTTTTTAGAAAAATATATTGGCGACAGAGCCCAAGACAAATGATCCGAAAACCACCTTTAAGTTAACATAAATTCAACAAATCTTTAGGTTGCTCCGCCAATATACAAAATATAAGGTTAAAAAAATATTTAAAACTGCCTATACTACTATTCTGCAGTAAAATCATCAATAGAATACTTAAAATCTTTATCAGATTTAATCATTTTCTTATTTTTCATAAATTCTTTAGCAAATATCCAAAACATAATTGCCAAACTTTTTTTACCTTTATTATTACAAGGAACAACTAAATCTACATCTTGACACTCATTATTAGAATCACACATAGCAATTACAGGAATACCTAATTTTGCAGCATCTCCAACAGCATTTTTATCTGGCCAAGGATCAGAAACAACCATTAACTTTGCTTCTTCAAAATCTTCTAAATCTGCATTTGTTAATAATCCAGGTGGATATCTTCCAGTAATAACTCTAATTCCAGTTAATTTTGAAAATAATTTTGCAGGTTTCCAACCATTTTCTCTTCTACAAACAACAAGAATATCTTTAGCATCATAATCACTTATCATATTAACAGCATTTTTTAATCTGCTATTTATTTGTTCAACATTTAAAACGGATAAACCATCATTTCTAACTTTGTAAATAAACTTAGACATATATTTAGTTCTAAATTTTGTTCCAATATGAATACCTGATTTTAAATAATCATCTAATTCAACTAATAATTGATCTTCTGCCATATCATAATGGACAAATTAACTATTTATAAAACTTTTTATTTACTTTTGAATATCTTCTTCAATCTATTTAATTTAACTACTCTTTCATTACCAAAAATTCCAGTTTTAATAAAATCTGCACCAAACATATAACTCAAATCCGCTAAAAAATCTTCTTTAGTTTCTCCTGACCTATGGGAGAATATAATTTTAATTCCATTTAATTTACAAAAATCTACAACCTTTTTAACTTCTATTAAAGAACCAATTTGGTTAGGTTTAACAATCATAGAATTTATACTTTTATTTTTTATTGCTCTTTTTACTCTACTTAAATTGGTTACAGTCAAATCATCACCAACAATCATACAATCTTTAACATTTTTTCTTAATTCTGCAAATCCAGAAAAATCACTCTCATTTAAGGGATCTTCTAAATAACCTATTTTATACTTTTTAACTAAATGTACTAAATATTCAATTTGTTCACTCTTAGAAAGTTTGGCTTCTTGCTTTATATGAGAATAATTTTTATATACATAATATCCATTTTTAAAAAAACTATTAGCAGCAACATCTAATCCTATTTTCAATCTATAACCAAACTTCATAGATAATTTTTTAGTTAAATTTTTCAAAATATTTAAAATTTCCAAATTAGATAAAGAAGTTACCCATGCACCTTCATCATTTTTTTGTTTATTAAATTTAGGATCAATAGCTTTTAATTCTTTATATAAATAAAGATAAACTAAATTATTTAATTTTATTCTATTTATGGGATCATTACAATTTTCAACATAAATTAAAAATTCTTGAAAGTCTGGTTTTTTTCTAGCTTTTGTATGTAAACCTCCTCCAATAGAATTTCCAATAGGAATAGCAATTTTTCTATAACCAAAATTAAATTTCTTAAAAGATTTTTTAAAATTTTTCAAGATAGCATACTCTAAAGCAATCATAGGATTTGCACCAAAATCAAAAATCTTTTCAACTTTTTTTAAATCATCAAAACGATTTATTTCTAAACCATTTAATTTATCAAAAGAATTAATTTTTTCTATAATTTTATTGATTGAATATTTAAAATCCTTAGCCTCATATTTTCCCTTACTTTTACCAGATGGTGCAGAAGCCTTTCCATTTCCAATATCAGATTTAACAAATATTTCTATAGCATCTTCTTTTCTAGAATTTTTTATTTTTTTAGCTCTAATCTCTTTTATAATCATAACTACTTTAGAATTTAATTAATATATAAATTTAACTAAGAAAAAAAGAAAAAATTAAGACATAGGCCTTTTAATACTTATAGGAAGAACACCTTGATCATATTCCATTGTCGCTATTTTAATTGTATTATAATTAATTTGTTCTAATTCCTTTTTATCCATTTTTAACAACATTGGAGCACCCATAGATAATTGCAGAGCACGAGCACCAATTATTCTTGCCATTTCATATTTAGTTAATTTCATCTTAAGAGTTTCCTTAATTCAGCTGATTTTTTAATTACTAATCCAATCATTTTATCAGCTTCTTCAACACTTATTCCTTTTTCTCCACCTTTTTGCATAGCAAAAACATTTCCTTCTTCCGAAACAGAAACACTTAATCTAGCATCAAGATTTGCCCATTCTTCTAAGGATCCATCAACAATTAATTCATTCCCTATTTTAAGAATAGTGCAAGTTACCGGAATAAAAGTCAAAGGAACTTTTTCTTTTGTAAATTCTCCATAAAGAATTTTATCTCCATCTAATTTTGGAAATACTGCATTTTTCAAAGCAGCAGTAGCAGCAAGCATAGCCGCATCAATTAAATTTCCAGCATTATTAATAGGATAAATATCTACAAAGATAGTCCAAACTAATTCTCCTTCACGAATACATAATTTTTTTGTATCCAACATTTTACTCTCACGAATTCCTCTATCTACAACTCTAGCTAATTCAATAGCTTCAGAAGTCGGAGGACCAGGTAAAAATTCAGGATCAGACATCGGATTTAATTCAGCACCAGTAATCAAAACACCTTGATCTTTACTATCTGGATATGGTTCACCAACAGCCATTTTAACACCTGCTAAAACAACAGTTTCTCCCCAAGTAACCTTAGCTGAACCTTCAGCCTTATTAGAAATTCCAGTTTCAATAGAAATTGGTTTTCTTAATTCATCAAATTTTCTTCCATCTAATCTATGTCCTTCTTTAATTAGGGTTTTTGCATAATCATTCATTTTTTCTTACCCCCATATTTTGCATGCAATGCATCTGCTTGCACCTTTTTAACATCAATAATAGCTTTTTTACCCATCTCTAAAGCTTCTTTGATTTGTTTTTGAGTCATCTTACCATCCATTTGCATTAAAGTTATATTACCTGATCTTGGCATTATTGCAATTGGTAAATCAGAGGCACCATCTTCATAGTCTTCTTCTTCTTTTGTTAGATCAACAACAACTTTATCACCAACTGTACCAACAGCTACAGAACAAACCATATCTCTCATAGGTACACCTGCATCAGCTAAAGCTAAAGCAGCTGCATTAATTCCTGCAGTTCTTGTTCCAGCATCTGCTTGAATGATGTTTATATAAACATCAAAAGTAGTGTTTGGAAATTTAGACAAATCTAAAGCAGGTAATAATGCATTTTCAGTTACCATAGAAATTTCAGTACTTCTTCTAGAAGGTCCCGGTCTAATTCTATCTGTCACAGAGAAACTAATCATGTTATAATAACATCTTAAAATTCCTCTCTTAGGATTTTGTTTAAATGCAGGGAATAAATCTCTAGGGCCATAAACTGCAGCATAAGCTATAGTTTTTCCCATTCTAAACATGGCACTTCCAGTTGCTCTTTTTATGATTCCAACTTTTGCTTCCATTTCTCTTATTTCTTCAAATTTTCTTTTATCGAATCTTTTTGTATATGCCATCTTATTTACTCTCCTTCTTCAAAAACTCACTAACTTTTTCAGTAAGTCCTTCACCATGTGCTTCATCTTCAATAAGTTTTATTGCATTAACAACTAATAATTGTTTTTCAGGAGTTCCACCAGAAATCCAAACTTTCCCATTTTGTCCAACCATAATAAAACAATCACTATATTCTTTCAATAATGAAATCATACTTCCTTGTTTCCCAATTATTCTTGGAACTCTAGTAGGTTCAACTTCAATTAATCTACCATTTGTTAATTTTTTTGCACCAGGAACTTTCATACTTGCATCAATCATTTTAGGATTAATTATTTTCATAATTTTACAAGCAACATAATCTCCAATTGCATAATACTGACTTAAATCAGCACCATTAGGAATGAAATCTCTGCTTCCTTCCCTTAACATTACAGTTGCAAATGAAGGCCAATCAAAATCAACTCTCCACCCATAATGTCCTAAATCTACTATTTTTCCTATTACCATGTCTCCTTCTTTAGGAACATACTTTCCACCAAGTGGAATTACTTTCAATAATCTATTATCAATTCGTGCTAATCCAACTTTTAAAGATAAAATTTTATCATCTTCACGAAAAGCACCTTCTCCAGGTAAATAATCCATACCTTCGGCCAATTCTTGACCAGGGATAACAAATTGTCTTTCTTTTATTAATATTTTTCCCATTTTTTCCTCCATTACTATATCTCTTTGGACTCTAATTGTCCATGAGATATGTTATTTAAATCATTAAAAAGATCTGATTGCAATCCTGCAGGAACTTCTATATTAACAGAAAGTCTGCCATCATTCAACCATTCTTCTTTACTTATTTTTGCGTATTTTTTTATTATTCCAAAACTTTGACCACTAGCTTCGGCAGGAATTATTAAATTCAAATTTTTAGATTCATAAGAAATTGGAATTATTTCTCTTAACTTAGAAACAATATCCTCAACTTGTTCTTCTGCAGATTTAAATTCTTCAATTTTTACTTTTGCTTCATCCATTGCATTTTCTATTCTTTGCGGCGGATGAGGTATATTTGATTTCGGATCAACTGCATATTTTGAAATTAAAAATACAATTTGTTTTTTCTTTTCTTCTCTTAATTTACTTTTATACTCTGTTGTTAATTGTATTTCACCATTTTTAATTATTTTTTCTGCAACAACTAATTTATCTTCAGTACCAAAAATATTTTTTAGATCATGTTCTGAAGCATGTTCTCCTTTTTTGATATCCTTAAATATATCTTCACTAACAATAACTTCACTTAATTCAACTTTTCCTTTTTTAAAATCCATAGCTTTTTCTAAATCAACTAAAATTTCAAAATTATGTTCTTGTTTTTTTAATCTTGCTGTTACACTATTCTCTACATTCATTTTGTTATTTTCCTTAAATATTCTTTAGTAAGTCTATGAAATTGTTTATTACTAGATTTAATTACACATCCATCTAATCTATCTAAACTAAACTCTTTACCAAGAACATTTTTTAGAGCATTTAATGCTAATTTTATTCCCTCATCTATTCCTATATTTTCTTTATAATTTTTAGATAAATACTCTTTCAATTCATCTTCATATTCGCCAATTGCAGTGGCCTTATATTCCCAATGAATTCCAGTAGGATCTGTTAAAAATAATTGAGGACCATCATTAATTCCTGCAAATAACAATGAAACTCCAAAAGGCCTTGCCCCACCATATTGCGTATAAGCTTGTTTCAAATTTGAAACTTCTTTAACTAAAGAAGCGGGTTCCATAGGTTCATCATAAGTAACTCTATGTTGTTGTGCCATAACTTGAGCTTTTTCAATTAAAATTCTTGCATCACTCATAATTCCTGATGCTGCAGCTGCAATATGTTCATCTACTTGAAAAACTTTTTCTACACTATTTACAACCATTAATTTATCTATAATTCTTTTATCCGCTACTAAAATAACTCCATCTTTACATACTAACCCTAAAACGGGTGTACCTTGTTTTACTGTTTTTTTTGCATACTCTACTTGTAATAATCTTCCGTCAGGACTAAACATTGTACTTGCCCTGTCATATCCCATCATTTGATGTTGTACTGATTCTTGCATTTTTACACCTCCGCAAATTTAGACTTGGCTTTTTTCAGTATTCCTGAAACGCCAACTACATTGACTATAACTTTGTCATTTCCTATTTTTTTAATCAATGATAATGCCATTTTAACTTCGTCTTGATATTTTAAATTTGTTCTAATTATTCCTTTAGTCTTCTTTATTGAGTCTTTTAACAAAACAAAACCAGATTTAGCAATACCTAATTCTCCAAGAAAACTTAAAATTTTCTTATTAATTTCATCTATTACTATCTTTTCAGATAATTTTTTTTCTGAAATTATTTCAAAAACAATATAGCGTTTTTTTTCTTTTAAACTGGGTAATAGTGGTTTCATCTTATACCCGAGAAGATTTATTTAACAATCTTTTTCTTCTCTCGACAGAATTAGTAAAAAAACTTAATTTATAAATCTTTCCTTTATTTTTTTGTAGATTTTTTTGTAACTTTCTTTTTAACAACTTTTTTTACTGGTTTTTTCTTAATAACTTTCTTTTTAGTAGATTTCTTAATTGGTTTTTTCTTAACAACTTTTTTCTTAACTATTCTCTTTTTTCTTTGAAAATATTGCCAACAAGGATAAATTTTTTTAGTAAATGGAGATGCTTTCTCTAATTTAGCAATTTTTCCATCTCTAACCTCAATTCTACAAAAAGTCGCATAAATTGCAGGTTGCATATAAGTTCCTTCTTTTTGAACAAATTGAATATCATAAATTCCAGAACTCCAATTATGAGTAAATTGATTAATATGTTTTTTTAGAATAGCCATAGTTTGAGTATTATCTTTTTTAATAGTAATATATTTATTTTTATGATAGGGTGCCTTATATGTTTCTCTTATTTTTAATACAAGCATAGGCCTCATAAAATTCACTTTTACAACTTCATCCATTTTTTACTCAGAAATAACAAAATAATCAAAGAACTTTATAAATCTTTCGAGTATTTTTCTAAAATTCTTTCAAAAACTCTCAAAGAATCTTCGTTTCTTAATTCAAATTTATTTTTTGCAAAACTAGAAAAAACCATTTTTACTTTATATTTTTTACATATTTTATAATTAAACATCATTCTACCTAAAATTTTAGATTTTTCTTTTGAATTCAATAACTTAGAAAAATCAAAACCTATGGCAACATCATTTTCTTTTGCTAACTTACATAAAACTTGATTTAACCCAGATTTTCTATAATGGAAACTATCTTTTTTCTTATTTATTTCAGGACTTAATAAAACATCAACTTTTTTATTCTCTACAGATTTTCTATTTATTTGTTCATCTCCTCCCTCAACAACCACTTTATTTTTTTCTTTAAGGATTTCATCCCTTAATTTACTTAATGAAACATCAATAACTCTAACTAACTCGGTTTCTATTCCTAATTTCTTTTCAAATTCCTTATCTTGTTTTAAAACTAATTGGGCCATTATAATTTCTTAAAACTTTTTTCATCATCATATTTCAAAAAACTTTTATGATGTTTAGGTTCTTCAAAATTTTTATATTTTTTATGTTTAATTCCACACCAATATTTCTCAGTATCTCCAGCAATTCTAACAAAATAATTTGCCAACCCATTTCCATATCCACAATAAGTGCAATTTACTTTATCTATAACATTTAAATAAGAAAGTTTATTTCTATCTATTTTAATATAGTTAGATCTTTTAACTGTGGGAATTCCATATAATGGGAAGCAAATTCTATGATAAAATTCTACAACTAAATCCAATATTATTGCAGGAAATAACACCATCCAAATAAAAGGTATTGAAACTATGTGTCTTGTTTGCCTTTTATATTTTTTATAATTCATACTTAAAAGAGAAAAAAAGAAGTTTAAAAATTTAACTAAATTCATTCAAGAACTTAGACTAAAATTTTAAAAAAAAGAAAAAAAATTATACACATTCACAAGCTGGACTAGTAGCGCAATTATGGCATTTAGCTCTTTTTCCCATAGGACATTCAACACTACAGCCAGGATTACCAGTACAACTACACTTACCTCCCCCCATAGAATTTCTAGAAATATCTAAACCCATTTCCTTACTCATCTGAGGATTATTCATTCCTGCAAAAACAACAACACCTAAAATCAACAATGCTACAACAATACCTATCACTATATTTTTTTTCATCATTTCACCCCCCTTTTAATTCATAAAATTATAAAATAGTATTATAATTATAAAATATATATATATATAAACATTTCTATTCAATAAACTCAACAATATCTTTTAATTTATATCCTTCAGAAGTATTCACAACTAAAATATTATGTTTTTCTTCTTTAGCTTCTAATAAACAACTATCGAATATCTCTGCTTCCAAATTTTCTTTTATTTTTTTAGCAGAATACTTTCTTTTTTTCAATCTAGTTTTCAAAACTTTCAAATCACAAGTAGTTATAATACATAAATCAACATATTTTTTAGGTAAATAATGACTT
>CAYUWX010000018.1:0-9162 GCA_964448715.1 Candidatus Woesearchaeota archaeon | reverse complement strand
CGTTGTGAGACAGTTTGTTCAATATCTAGTGGAGGTGTTCAGTGTCTGAGAGGAAGGACCTTTTAGTACGAGAGGAACAAGGGATCGTGGCCTCTGGTGTATCGGTTATCCGGCAGGGTAGGCCGAGCAGCTACGCCATAAGCGATAAGAGCTGAAAGCATCTAAGCTCGAAGCGTACCTCAAAAAGAGACACTACAAGTTCTCGTAGAAGACGAGTTTGATAGGAACGGCGTGTAAGTGCCAAGGTAACGAGGTATTTAGCGTGCGTTTACTAATCGCTTGAAAATAAATCAGGTATACATTTCTTATGTTTTTTTCTTTAAACATTCTATAATTTTTATTTTGTATAGTGAAAACTTTGTTAAATCGTTAATTTTATAAACTATATACTGTAGAATATATTTGTAGGTAAGTGCCTAACTATCCTTTAATTGGGAGGAAAGTCCATACACAATTATCGGTCGCTTATTAAGTCGAGGAAACTCGAGGCAACCGCTCAGAAATGGCACGTCCTTATATTGTTAAACAATGATGTTTGCGAAATTTTTCGTGAGAAAAATGAGTTAACCAACTGAGTAAATATAAGGGAACGGTGAGAAAGTGGTGCACGACTTTGTGCAAGTCAGTATGACGCTAAGTTGAATGTTAGGATGATTTGTTCCTTTTAGGGAAAATCTAACAGAATATGGCTTACACTTACCTACATTTCAAATCATAAGTTTTATAAATAAATTAGTTTTTAAGTTTTTATGGCACAAGAAAAAATACAAATGCCTTCCGGAATGGGAGGATTAGTAAGATATTATGACGAATATAAAAGTAAGTTAGAATTTAAACCTGGGACAGTAGTTTTATTTATTATTCTGATTATTTTAATAGAAGTATTATTACATATATATGGGCAGGCTTGGTTTGGTTAAAATGATGCCTAATATAAATCCTAGACAAATGCAGAAGATGATGAATAAAATGGGAATGAAACAAGATGAAATTCCTGCTTCTGAAGTTATAATTAAATCTGAAGGAAAAGATATTATTATTAAAAATCCTCAAGTTATGAAAATTGATATGATGGGCCAAGAAAGTTTTCAAATAACTGGAGAAGTTATTGAAGGTGTATCTATTTCTAAAGAAGATATTCAAACTGTTGCAGAACAAGCTGGTGTATCTGAAGATGAAGCAAAAAAAGCTATTGAAGAAAATAATGGTGATTTGGCTGAAGCAATTATAAATTTACAAAAATAGTTTTCTTTAAATATTTTAATTAACTACCTATATTTGTGGAAAAGTTAAAAAAAGATATTTTATATGCAAATAAATCTATTAAAATAGTTGGACATATGTTATTTGTTACTTATCCTTTAGTTAAAGATAATAAAATGTTTATTAGTATTTTACAAAATATTAATAAATCTTTAATTTTGGCAATGGATTCTATTTTGTATTATGAAAGAATGTATAAAAGAATAAATCCTTATCCTGATGATTTTGATACCAAACTTGAAATATTAAGAAAAATTAATGGAAGAAGATATGGTTTTGATAAAGATGTTTGTAAGTTAATTTTGGAAATAAATGATTTAATTAAATATAGAAAACATGCACCTGTTGAATTTTCAAGAAAAGATGGTTTTGTTTTATGTGATAAAAATTACAAAACAATAATTATTAAAGAAAATGATATGAAAAATTACTTTTCAAAAGCAAAAGTTTTTATATTACAAGTTTATAATATTATACTTACGGAGAAATATTAGATGAGTTTAATAGATGATGCAAAAGAAGAGTTAAAACGGTCAGATCATTTGATTTATGTAAGTTTAAAGTATACAAGAACTTGTGACATAATTAGAAATACTATAAAAAGAATGATTGAGTCTTCTGATTTTTTGATTCTTGCTTTATTAGAAGATTTAAAAGAGAAAAAAAAAATTGATTTGATTCCTATTTCTAAAATTGAACGTGCAGAATTATTAATTAAAACTGAAAAAAAATATAATAAATATGTTAAATTATATCTATTATTCAAAAAAATAATATTATCCGAATTTGATAGAAGAGAAGAATATAGAAAACATGTAACCATGATAGTACATTTTGAAAGAAGTGATTTAGAAGTAACTGTTCCAATTTTAAATGAATATTTTGAAAGTATGAAAGAGTTTGCAGAAATTGTGGAGGAAGATTTATCATGACTATTTTTATAGGTGTTTTGAGTGGTAAGGGTGGAGTTGCAAAAACAACAAGTGTTGTTAATTTAGGTGCATCATTAAATTATTTTGGAAGAGATGTTATTATTATTGATGGAAATTTAAGTACTCCTAATTTAGGATTACATTTAGGTGTTCCAGTTGTTCCAATTACATTACACGATGTTTTAAAAGGAAAAAATTCTCTTACTGATGCAGTTTATTTACATCATTCCGGAATAAAAATAGTTCCTGCTGGTTTAAGTTTGAATGATTTGAGAAATGTTAGTCCTGAAAAATTAAAGAATGTTATGCCTACCTTAGATGGTTTAACTGATGTTGTAATTTTGGATGGTTCTGCAGGATTAGGAAGGGAAACATTATCTATTATGAATTCTGTTGATGAATTAATTATTATAACAAATCCAGAATTACCTGCAGTTACAGATGCTTTGAAAACTATTAGATTATCTGAAGAAATGGGTAAAAAAATAAAAGGAGTGATTTTAACTAAATCTGGAGAAAATCATGATATACCTATAGAAAACATTCAACAATTATTAGAAAAACCGATTTTAGGTATAATTCCTTATGATAAATCAATTAGAGAGAGTTTAATCAGAAGAGAACCTGTTATTTATTCTCATCCTAAGAGTAAGGCTTCTATTGCATATAAACAATTGGCTGCAGATATGATAGGAATTGAGTACAATGAAAAGGTTCAAGGTAAATTTTCTGGTTTTTTTAAAAATTTAATTAGAAAATAGTTAGTTTTATATATTATATTTTTATATTCTTTTATTATTAATGGCGGTAATCGTATAGTGGCTATTACGTACGGTTGTGGTCCGTATAACCGGGGTTCGATTCCCCGTTACCGCCCTTTTCTTAATAAAAACCTTTTTAAAATCTTAATTCTATTTTTGATTCATGGAAATGGTTAAAGGATTCAAAGATTATATTGGCGAGGAAGCCATTAAGAGAAAAAAAATAAAAGAAGTTTTAAATAGATATTTCTCTGTTTATGGTTTTGAACCTGTAGAAACTCCTTTAATTGAATATGAAAAATTTGTTAAGGGAGATAATTCTCAAGATGAAGCTGTTTCTGAAATATTCAAATTAAAAGATCGTGGAAAAAGAAAACTTGCTATGAGATATGAATTTACCTTTCAATTAAAAAGATTAGCACAAAATAAAAAACTACCATTTAAGAGATTTCAAATAGGGGAAGTTTTTAGAGATGAACCAGTTTCTTCAAATAGATTTAGACAGTTTACTCAGTGTGATGTAGATATTATTGGTTCTTCAATAAAAGAAGAGGCAGAAATTTTATCCCTAACTTCTAATATTCTCAAAGAATTTGGTTTAAAGACAGTTATTTATTTTAACAATAGAAAATTATTAAATGAAATTTTAGAGGAAGAAGGAATTAAGAAAAAAGAAGAAGTTATTAGAGAAATAGATAAATTAGATAAATTATCTGAATTAGAAATTAAAAATAATCTAAAAAAATATGGAGCTGAAAAAGTTTTACAAATATTTAAAAAACCAGAATCTTATTTTAAGAAATATAAATCTTATTCTGAAATTTTAGAATTAAAAAAATATTCTAATTATTATGGAATTAAATTAAATTTTCAACCCTTTTTAGCAAGGGGACTTTCATATTATAATGGATCTATTTTTGAAATTAAATCTTCTAAAATGAAGGAAACAATTTGTGCAGGTGGTTCTTATTTAGTTAATAATATGCAGAGTACTGGAATTTCTTTGGGTTTAGAAAGATTATCTAAACTTGTTAAATTAGATCTTGATAAAAAAGATGTTTTGGTAATTTCTCTTAATGAAGATAAAGAATCTATAAAATTAAGTGAAAAATTAAGAAAAGAACAAATTTCTACTTTTTTATTATTTGGTAAACCTAGTAAAGCTATGCAATATGCAAATAATAAAAATATTTCTTATGTTTTATTTGTTGGTAAAAGTGAATTAAAAGAAAAAAAGTTTAAACTTAAAGATATGAATTCTGGAAAAGAACAAAAATTAAGTTTAGATAAAATAATAAAAAAATTAAAATAAAATTATTTTAATTCTATTTTAATCCCTTTAGTATATTTGGTTATTAAATTGTATAAAAATGCACATATTAAACCACATAAAAATCCTGCTATACCATAAATAATTATTGAAATAAGTATTGCACCAATTATATCTAAAAAACCTGCTGCTGATATATCTGAAGGATTAAAAATTTTTACAAAAATTATTCCTAGTGTAGTTAATAAAAATCCAAATATTGCTCCAAGTATACTATAAATTTTTGATAATGATAAAATATCTATTTTTGATATTGTTTTCATTTTTTCACCTCCTTTTTTATTGTTATATCTATTTCTTCAAATGGTTTTGGTTGATAGATATCTATTTTTTTCTGATTATCTAAGTGTAATAGTGGGATAAATGTATAAATTATATCTTCTTTTTCTTTTGAAGGTAATAATTCTGTGAATGTTACTTTATTTTCTTTTTTTAAAAAGTTTCTTATTTTTTCATATAAATTAGTAATCTTATTTCCTAAGTCTATTTTTTTCTCTGGAATTTTTACATTATTTGCAGCTTCTTCATAATTAATTTTTTTTACTTTTCTTCTGTTTTCTACTTCTAATGCTCTTTCTAATGCAAACACTAAATCATTAATTGAAACTTTTCTTTTTCTTGCTTGAGGCGTTTTAATTGTTAATTTTGGATTAACTAATCTTTCTTGAGTTTCTGAATCTTCAAATTGATCTAATTCTTCTAATTCTTCATTTTCATACATAAGATTATCAAAATTTGTTATACTTTCAACTAATAATTTATCTGATTTAATTTTTAATAAAATTGATGATGCTAAAATTACTTTTCCAGAAACCGAAAAATTTGTTTCTTGTAATTTTTTAACTATTTCAATATATTTTTGTGTTAAAATAGAAATATCTATATTCCATGGATCCATTTTTTCAGTTTTAATTAAATCATGAATAATGGTTTGCCAAGTTATTTCGTCCTCTTTTAATAACATATCTAATAGTTCATCATGTTTCATAAGATTATTTTTTAAAAGAATTATTTAAAGTTTTTGATTATAAACCCTGGCAGGACACCCGAGAAAAACTAGGGCTCAGTAAACTGATTTAGTCCCGCTGGGGAAAAAGAGGTGATATATTAAAAGGAGTAATATTTCTATTTATAAATCTTTCTATTTTTGCTACTTTAGAATAGTTACATAATTATTCGGCTTTTTTCGCCTTCATTTCTACATAACCACATTTACCGCAATATAATCTATCCGGATGTTCTGCTAAAAAAATACCTAAACCACATTTAGGACAGTGAGGTTTTCTAATTATTTTATTATCTTTAATTGTATATTTTGAATATTTTTTACTAGGAGTTTTATTCTTCGGTTTTGCTTTCTTTGCCATCTTTTTTATTTTCCTTATCTTTTATTTCTTCAGTAGATTTTTCTTCTACTTTAGGTTCTTCTTTTATTTCTTCAGTAGATTTTTCTTCTACTTTAGGTTTCACGTATTTTTCTAATTTTTTTAATTCTTCTAAAGAATCATAAATATGGGCAGATATAATTGAGTTTCCTTCTCCAAATTTAGTATCTATTAATTTAATAATAATTAATTCTTCTTTTGTTTTTAATTCATTAGCCAATTCTTTTTTTAATTCTGTTTCAGAAGGTGTTGGTTTTCCTTGATGTGAAAATTCTATTATTAATTCAGTTCTATCAATTAATTTTGATTTTTCTTTAGATATAATTTTCATTTTATATTTTAATTGCATATTCTCCCTTAACTTTTATTCCTATTTTTTCGGCAATATCTGATTTTTCTGCATTTAATATAATAATTCTTCCTTTCCACGATTCAGATAATTGATCAGATTTACATGAAGGACATTGATTTCCTTCTACTAAATATTTACAAGATTTACATGCCTTTTTAGCCATTCTTTTTCTCCTTATTTTCTTTCAATTCTTCTTCAATCCATTTTAAATTTCCTAATAATGGTTGTCTCATGGTTAAACCTATTTTAGGATTATTTATTTCTTTATAGGATATTGCAATTATTCTTGCCCTACATATATCATTTGATTTAAGTACTTTTTTTGATTCTTTTCCAGTTAATACATTTTCTTTACTAAATGATACATAATCATCCATTGTTTGTGAAACATGTATCATTCCATCTATTGGTCCTATATCCATAAATGCACCAAAATCTGTTATTTCTGAAATTTTTCCCAATACTAATTCTTGCATTTCAGGTAAAAATGTAAATACTGTGAAAGTTGTTTCATAATGTGCGGCTCCATCTCCAGGAATTATTAATCCTTCTCCAATATTATCAATGTCTTTAATACCTATAACAAATCCTAATTCTTCAGATACATATCCTTCAAATTTTTCATTTAGACTTTTTAATACAGATTCTTTAACATTATCTTTAAATGATGTTGGAGCTACTCTTACGTAATCTTTTATTTTTAATTCATAAAACATTTTAGATATTTTTATGGATTATAATCCTTTTTTAAAGCTTTGTATTTATATACTTTTTTTGTCTTATCGTTATTATTTCTATATTCTTTTCTTTTAATCTTTTTTTTAATTTTTTGTCTTGAGTTGCAATTAAATCTTCTTTTTTAACATATTCTAGAATTAAATCATCAACTATTTTATCTTTTTTAGTTTTAATTATTTTTATTTTTTTATTTTTTATTAAATTTATTGCAGTTTTAGAGTTTAAACTATTCAAATTTTTAAGTTCATCTAATGTTTTATCTATTATTGCAATTTCTTTTTTTGGATGATTTTCTTTAATTTGTGAAATAACATCTATCTTAAATTTAATACTATTTATTAAAAAATCTGTATCTAAAATTATCATGTTTTTTAATTATTTTTTAGTTTTTTAAATCTTTTTATTTTTCTTTATAAAAGAATTTTTTAAAAGTGAATTTTTGTAGTAGGGGGCCCATATTGTCCAAATTTAGGCAGAAACCTTTATAAAGAAAAGGTCATTATTTTTAATATATCTTAAGTAAATTTAATATGGAAAATTCAAATCAAAATAGTTACGAAGCTGAAAATATTCAAGTATTGGAAGGATTAGAAGCAGTTAAAAAAAGGCCTGCCATGTATATAGGAAGTACTGATATTAGGGGACTACATCATTTAATTTATGAAGCAGTAGATAATTCTATTGATGAAGCTTTAGCCGGTTTTTGTGATGAAATTAAAGTTGTTTTGAAAACAGATGGTTCTGTTATTGTAGAAGATAATGGCAGAGGAATTCCTGTAGATATGCATCCTAAATTAAAAAAACCTGCTGTAGAGGTAGTTATGACTGTTTTACATGCTGGTGGGAAATTCGATAAATCATCTTATCAGGTTTCCGGAGGATTACATGGAGTAGGTATTTCTGTTGTAAATGCCCTTAGTTCTTGGTTAAATGTTGAAATTAAAAAAAATGGTAAAATTTATACTCAAAAATATATTAATAGTAAAGCATCAACTGAATTAAAAACTATTGGTGAAACTAGTGAATCTGGAACTAAAATAACTTTTTTACCAAATTCTGAAATTTTTTCAACTCTTGATTTTAAATTTGATATTTTAATGAATAGATTAAGAGAATTAGCATTTCTTAATAAAGGAATAAAATTGGTTCTTGAAGATGAAAGAATTAATGAAAAAAAAGAATTTTATTATGAAGGTGGAATAAAAAGTTTTGTTAAATATTTAAATAAAAATAAAGAAAATTTACATGAGGACATTATTTATTTTTCAAAAAAACAAGATGATGTTGATGTAGAAATCTCATTACAATATAATAATTCATATACTGAAAAAATATTTAGTTTTGTTAATAATATAAATACTCATGAGGGTGGAACTCATTTAGTTGGTTTTAAAACTGCCTTAACCAGAGTAATAAATGATTATATTAAAAGAAATAAAATTTCGGATCAAAAATTAAGTGGCGAAGATTTAAGAGAAGGAATAGCCTCTATAATTTCTGTAAAAGTTCCTGAACCTCAATTTGAAGGGCAAACAAAAACTAAATTAGGTAATTCTGAAATTAAAGGAATTGTAGATTCCATAGTTAGTTCTGGATTAAGTACTTTTTTTGAAGAAAATCCAAAAACTGCAAAATTAATTATCGAAAAATCAGTTTTAGCTGCTAAAGCAAGAGATGCAGCTAGAAAAGCAAGAGAGTTAACTAGACGAAAAAGCGTTTTAGATGGAGGAAGTTTGCCAGGTAAGTTGGCAGATTGTCAAGAAAAAGATCCTTCTAAATCGGAATTATTTATTGTCGAGGGAGATTCTGCAGGGGGATCTGCAAAACAAGGTAGATCTAGAAAATCACAGGCAATTCTTCCATTAAAAGGAAAAATATTAAATGTGGAAAAAGCCAGAATAGATAAAGTTTTCAAAAATGAAGAAATAACTACTATGATTTCCGCTATTGGTGCATCTTCTGGTGAAGAATTTAAAATAGATAAAGTAAGATATCATAAAATTGTTATTATGACTGATGCAGATGTAGATGGTAGTCATATTTCTACATTATTATTAACATTTTTTTATAGATATATGAAAGAATTGATTGAAGAAGGATATTTGTATATTGCTATGCCTCCCTTATATAAAATTACAAAAGAAAAAAAACAATATTATGTTTATTCGGATAATGAATTAGAAGAATTATTTAATAAAATTGGAAAAGAAAATTATAGTATTCAAAGATATAAAGGTTTAGGTGAAATGAATCCTATTCAACTTTGGGATACAACAATGGATCCTGAAAAAAGATCATTAAAACAAGTAGTTATAGATGATGCAATAATTGCTGATGAAACTTTTACCACGTTAATGGGAGATAAAGTTGATCCTAGGAGAGAATTTATTTATAAAAATGC
>CAYUWX010000017.1:0-9177 GCA_964448715.1 Candidatus Woesearchaeota archaeon | reverse complement strand
AAAAAAATTGAAGACGAATATCATGAAATTGTTGATGAATTGCCTGAAAAGGATTTAGCTTATGCCCCTACCGATTCTCAATTAGGAAAAGATTATTTAGGTGCTATGTCTGCTGCTGCTAATTATGGTTGGTGTAATAGACAATTAATTACTTATTTTACTAGACAATCATTTAGAAAAGTTTTTGGAGATGATGTTAAATTAAATTTAGTTTATGATGTTGCACATAATATTGCTAAAGTTGAAGAGTATAAAATTAATGGAAAAATAAAAAAAGTTATAGTTCATAGGAAAGGTGCTACTCGTGCATTTGGTCCAGGACATAATGAATTACCTAAAGATTATAGAAAGGTTGGACAACCTATATTTATTCCAGGTAGCATGGGAACTTCATCCTGGGTTTTAGTTGGAACAGATAAGGCAAGGGATGAAACCTTTTCTTCTACACCTCATGGTGCTGGAAGAATGATGTCTAGACATGAAGCAAATAAAAAATTTACAACTGAAGGAGTTATAAAAAATTTAGAAGAACATAAAGTTTATATCCGTGCTGCCTCAAAAAGAGGAATTACTGAAGAGGCTCCCGGTGCCTATAAGGATGTAGATGATGTTATTGAAGTGGCAGATGATGTAGGGATTGGAAAAAAAGTTGCTAAATTAATTCCTATGGGTGTTATAAAGGGTTAAGGGCCTGTAGTGTAGTGGTATCACACGAGGCTGGCAGTCTTGAGATCCGAGTTCGATTCTCGGCAGGTCCATTAAATGGAGGAAAAAATGAAAGATTGTATATTTTGCAAGATAATAAATAAAGAAATACCTAATGATAAAATAATTTATGAAGATGAATATGCCTTAGCATTTTTAGATATTGATCCATTAAATGTTGGGCACACTTTAATTATTCCTAAAAAACATTTTGAAACAATAGATGAAATGTCTCCAGAAGAATTTTCTAAACTTTCTAAAGCAATTACTTTAGTTAGTAAAGGAATTATGAAATTATCGGATGGATTAAACTTATTACAAAATAATAAAAAAATTGGGGGGCAAGTTATACCTCATGTACATTTCCATTTAGTCCCCAGGTATAAGGGAGATGGCCATCGGCCAGAATGGATAAGAAAACATGATATATCTGAAGAACAATCTAAAGAGTTTTTAGATAAAATAAAAAGCTTTTTAAAATAAGTTTTTATTCTTTTTTATATGGCCTTGTAGCATAGTCTGGCTAATGCGTCGCTCTCATGCGGCGAAGATCCCCGGTTCAAATCCGGGCGGGGCCATTTAATAATCTTCAACTAAATTTAAATCAACACCTAATAATTTTCTGTGTTTTTTTGTTAATTTTTTCAAATAAGATTTAGTTTCAAATGATTTTTTTAACATTAAAGAAACTTTTTCTCCTGTTAGAAGATGTGGTAAAATAACATAATCTGCACCTGCTTTATACATCTTTTTAGCTTCATGGAAATGATTTGCAGTTACGAATATACTAACTTCGGGATTTTTATTTTTTATATAATCAATTAAAAATAGGTTTTCTACTGGTTGAGGAATAGTTGAAATAATTGTTTTAACTTTCTTTAAATTTAAAGTATCTAGAATTTCTTTATTTCTTGCATCCCCATAAACACATGTTATTTTTCTATTAATTAATGTTTTAATTATTTCAGGATTATTATCAATAACTAATACTCTTTTTTTAAATTTAAGTAAGCTTTCTAAAAAAATTCCCCCCATTCTATGGGCACCTATTAAAATAGTATTTGTTTCTCTTTTACCAGATTTATATTCTAACTTTTGTTTAATTTTTATCGGAATTATTTTTTCAAAAAGATTTAACATTGGCAAAAATACCATATAAATATTATTTTGAAATTCTAAAATATATGAAGTTAATACCATTGTAATAATTGCTAAAAATATTACCATTGAAAATGTTCCTGGAGAAATTAAGTTAAATACAAATGGTAAAGTTACAATAATTAATGAGAATTCTGAAACTTGTCCTAGACTTAAACCGGCTAAAAATGATGTTCTTTTTTCATAACCAAAAAATCTCATTAAAAGATGTATGATTATTGGTTTAATTAAAACAACTATTAAGAAAAAAATTCCAATTATTTTAAAAAATTCTGAACTTATAGGTGTTAATTGCATTCCTAGAGACACAAAAAATAATGTTGCAAAAAAGCTTTTTAGAGGATTAACTTTTCCCCTGATATCATGATGGTAAGGTAAATTTGCTAGTGCTAATCCAGCTACAAATGCCCCTATAACTATTGAAAAATGTAATAGATGTGCTAAAATTGTAAATAAAAATAAAACAGTTATTGAAGACATAAATAATAATTCTTGAGATTTTGCTGCAAAATTAAATAATCCAGGAAAGATATATTTCCCAAATAAAAATGCCCCTACAAATAATAAGAATGCTTTAATTAAAACTATTGAAGCTATTGTCCAAGAGAAAGAATCTAGTGTTGCTAAAAGAGGGATTGTAACAAAAACTGCAAGATCCTGTAATAATAATATTCCCAAAACTATTCTTCCGTGTAAAGTATCAATTTGTTCTGAATCAGATAAAAGCTTAACAACTATCAT
Organism: Candidatus Woesearchaeota archaeon; assembly: GCA_964448715.1. GTDB lineage: Archaea > Nanobdellota > Nanobdellia > SCGC-AAA011-G17 > PNOQ01 > JABIBT01. Next base: position 6,573 of record CAYUWX010000017.1, on the reverse strand, counting down.
GGTACTACTAAATGTCATAACTAAACCTAAGATTATAGCTTCAAATGGTAAAAAACCTAATTTTATTGCAACATAAAAACCAATAAAATAAACTGTTAGTATTTGTAAAAGTCCGCCCAATATTGCAGCAGGCCCAACATATTTTAATTTTTTTAAATTTACTTCTAATCCAACTACGAAAAGTAAAAATGCGATTCCTAATTCTGAAAGTGTACGTATTGCTTCCGGGTCTTTTATTAGCCCTAATCCTATTGGTCCTAAAATTAAACCTGCTATAACATATGCAGGAATTAAAGGTTGTTTGAATAATTTAACTATAAAGGATAATAATGTTGCAAGAATAATTACAATACCTATTTCCATAACTATATTTCCATTTAAATTAGATAATATTTCCAATAAATTCATAATGCCTTCCTCTCTTGGAAATATTTTAGAAATTTAAGTTTTTAAATGTTTTTATAAATAAAAATTATTTCTTTTTTAAATAAATTTCAATTGTAGAAACTCTTACTTGCTTACCTTCTTTATTTGTAAACTCTTCTGAATCTATTTTTATATCGTTTAGTTCAATTGTATTTTCTAAAAATCTTTTTGTTGCTACTTCTGCAATATCTACTGCTCTAGAAATAAATTTTCCTCTTGCTTTTATTGCAACTTCTGTTGCATTTTGTGTAGTGAATTGCATAACTACTCCAGTTACATAATTCATAAATGGTTTTCCTCCAACTAAAACTATATTGCTTTCTTTTAAATCTGTCATCTTGTTACCCTCGAGTTATTTATTATAATTCTTTTTGCACTAATCTAGATATATATCCCGCCATTATATTTCTAAGCTTTTTAGACCTAATATCTGCAACTTTAGGTAATAGTTTTTTATTCTCTTCAAACTTTTTTGAAAAGTATTCAGGATTATTTTTAACTAATTTATGCGATACTCTCTTAATCAATGTTGTCTTAATCTTTCCCATAAAAATTAGCTATTTTGACTTCTTTATAAACTTTTTCTTTTGTTTTTTTGATATATTGTGGCCCCTAATGGCATAATTTACTGGATTCTTTATTTTACTACATAAGTTATCTGAATCACATATTCTCAAATCTTTGTAATATCCATGATTAGCACAATTTGGGGGAAGAACTTTCTCTTTTTGTCTTTTGTGCCAAGATAATTGAGATAAAATATATCCTTCTTTTAGTGGATCTGGATTTTCTTTATTCCATTCTTTTACTCTTTTTTCTATATCTGGATGATTCCATGCTACAGATTTTAAAAAATTAATTAATATAAATAAAAATCTCTTTTTTCCATCTTTTAATCCTTTTAATCCTATTTTTATACATGGTGGAAAATTTTCTTCAAATATTGCTTCAGACAATTCATCATATTCTTTCACTACTCTTTCTTTTTGTTCTTCAAAATATCTTTTTTTAATTTCTTTTTCATGATTCCAATCATATGCTGCTTCAACTAATTCTTTTGCTTCATTTTTTTCAAATTTACTAAAAAATGAAAAATTAATTTTTACTTTTTTTGGATTTGCTTCAGATTTATCAAATTCTAATACTGTTTCTGGATCTATTGGAATGCTTGCTAATCCTGATTTTTCATGTAATGAATATGGTGCCCTGTATAAATGTCTGCTAGATATTAGTATTGTATCTACTTTTAGTAATTCTTCTATATCTTCTCCCTTAAATTTTTCCATCATATAAGGAGTTATCATTTCAGTAAGATATTCTGCCATAATTCTTGCTGTTTCAGGAAATAAAATTTTTGATTCTATTTCTTTTATTTTTTGTGGAAAAGATTCAAATGGGATGCCTATATGAAATCCTTTGTTTCCTGAAAATTTTATAGAAATATTTTTGATATTATGGAATTTTAGTGCTTGAATTAAATAATATGCTATCCATTTCGAATGTTCTAAATTTGGAGAATCAATATCTAATATAAAATCCCATCCTCTTCTTAATTCTTCTAATTGTTTTTTTGTCATTCCGGGCATAAGACTTTGAGGATTTGTCCAGTGTTCTTCTGAAATATGGAACGATGATGCCCCTTGTTTTGCTAATTCTAATACATCTGATTCATAATGTAAAGTATCTGGTCTTTTTCCAAAACCCTTTTCCCCATATCTAATTGCTACTTCCTTAAATTTAGCACTTTTTAGAATTTCTTTTTGTATCTCTGGCCGTGAATAATATTCTAAAGACATAAAAAAAAGAATAAAAGATAGTTTAAAACTATTATTATTTTAAAGACATTAGGTGTGAACCTAATTTATCAACTTCGGATTCCAACTGTTTTTTTATATTAGTTAATTGATCTAATTGTTTTTTTACTAATTCTACTGCACCTTCTTTAGGTTTTTTAATCAATATATTAGATCCAACACTTAATAAAACCGATTTTGATTCTTTAACTTCAGATTCTATAAAAATTCCTCCGCCCAATGAACTAAATGTTTTTGCATTTTTTTGACCTTTAGTAGATTCTAAATCTAAACTTAAATTAGTTAATTCATTAACTTGATGATCTAATGTATGTAATTGCTGTTGTAATTGATTTAATTGTTGATTCATCAATTGAGATTCAATCATTTTTGCATTATCTTTTTTATTTTCCATTTTTCTTTGTTTTTTTGGTTGTTTTTTTCTTTTCTTCTATTTTTTTCTTAGGTGATTTTTTTACCTTCTTTATTTCAACAACTTTAATTTTTGCAGTAGACATAGCTTTATGAACTTCTTCTGTTGAAGCTCCTTTTTTTAATTTAATTATATCCTCTAATGGTTCTAAATGAGAAATATTACACTTTCTTCTTCTAACATTTCCATCAATTAAAACATAATTATCTTTTAGATTTTCTATAATTATTGCAGTATTTCCTGCATCTCTTCCTGCTATTTTTATACATACTCTTCCTATTTCAAACATTTTTAACCTCCGATGTCAATCCCATTTTTGTCACCAAAAATTTTCACATGATCACATGGGTTATTTGATTTTTGACAATAATTTTTTTCTCATACAAGAACCACATAAATTTGAATATGGCCTTGAAGCCTTCTTTTTAGTTTTAGCTAAATTTTTAAATTTAGATGGAATTAATCTTGGAATCCCATGTAATTTATTTCTACATTCTGCACAAACTAATGGAGAATTTTTTCTAACTCTCAAATGTTTCTTTTTATGTCCTCCAGGAGTTTTTACAAAAACTCTTCTTTTGGATCTTGATTTTTCTTTTCCTTGTACCATTTTAGTGAACCTTCATTAATTTTCTTAATACTAAACTAAATACTAATGAAATTATAACATAAGACCATAACCATGATAATCCAAATAAAATTGCACCAGTTTCAGCATAGGTAGTTCTTAACCAAGTGAATACCAAAAGTAAAGGTAACATAGTAACCAAAGTTGGTTTCATTGTGTGTTTCATTTGAGTCATTGATTTTTCCATTGACCTTTTATTTAATTCTGCCATTTTTTCTGGATCCTGAGATGCTAATTTAATATCTTTTCTAATCTCTTTCATTTCTTCTTTTATACTTTTAAGAAGTTCTTGATCCGTCATTAATTTATAGACTATTGTGGATAACAATACCATTACTAAAGCAACAACTATTAAACCTGTTAAGGGAGATATAGATATTGCCCATCCGAAAATTGAATTAAAAAATCCTTCTAACATTTTATTTAATATTGATATGCTTTATTTTTAAAGCTTATTGTCCTCCCATCATTTTTCTCATTGCAGGATTCATATCCATCATGTGTTGTTGAGCAATTTCTTCATATAATTTGTAAATAATCATAACTGTAAGTAATATACCTGTACCTCTCGATAATGCACCTGAAATATCGGCTACTGCCGCCAAAATACCTACTGCCATTCCACCCATAATTGTTAAAGGCATTATATATCTATTTAAAACTTTTTCCAATACTCTTTGATCTCTTCTAAATCCTGGAATTTGTAATCCTGAAGACATTATTTGTTTTGCCTGAGATCTTGCATCCATTCCTGAAGTTTGTACCCAGAAAACAGAAAATAATACTGCTCCTGCCATCATAAATAATATATAAGTAAAAGCTTGTAATAATTCAGTTGTATTAAATGGTGCTCCAAAAAACCATCTAACTGTATTTCCAACTATATTTGGTGAATGTGTCCAAAATACTAAACCTGAAGTTGGTGCATTTCCTGAAAATTGTCCTAACATATTTACTGAAATCCAGTGCATAACTCCTGATTCTGCAACCCTATTTTGTAATAATCTTGCCCATAATTGAATATTTGCTATTAAAGCTGCAACTAAAATAACTGGAATATTGGAAGTATACATAAATTTTAATGGCCACCTTATACCGTGGCCCCTAACTCTTCCAAAAGATAAGGGTATATCTACTTTCATTGCCTGAGCATAAACTGAAAGTGCAAATACTACTAATGTAAATATAATTGCAAATAGTGGAATTGCTGCCCCCATTAAATCTGCATTAACTAATGATCTAAAAAATACCCATACTGCACCTACGGGAGGTAATCCAGAACCTAAAGCAAATTGTCCACCTGATGTTAATGGTGAAAATGCTCTAATAAATATTTGCTGAGATACACCTGCCGCAATAAATAATGATACTCCTGAACCGAAACCCCATTTACTTATCACTTCATCCATAAATAAAATTAACATTCCACCTAGGAATAATTGAAAAACTAATAATAATTGCATTGTGAAATATGTTGATGGAACTAATCCTGCTGCAGGGGCAAGTCCCCCCATAAAAACATAAATGATTGCTTCAAAAATTATAAAAAATATTGCTAATAATTTTTGTAAACCTTGAAAATACTTTTTTCCTTCTTTTGTAGTCATATCTAACTTTAATATACCTGAACCTGTTAGTAATTGTAATACAATGGATGCTGTTACAATTGGCCCTATACCAAGAGACATAATAGATCCAAAACTTGCACCTAAAATTATAGATAATTGTTCAAATTGAGCTAAAGCATTTTGACCTAAACCAAATAAAGGTATCATAGAAAGTACAAAAAATGAAATTAAAATTATGGATGTCCACTTTAATTTTTCTTTAAAACTTAATCTTTGTTTTGAAGGTCCCTTTACCTCGGGTAAATTATTTAAAAGATTTTTTAACATGTTATTGCTTCTCCACCCGCTGCTTGGATTTTCTCAATAGCTGATTTTGAAAATGATTTAGAGGTAATTTTAACTTTTTTGGTTAATTTTCCTGTTCCAAGAACTTTATCGAAGTTTGAAGCATCAAAAGTGTAATCTTGTCCTTTTTTTTCAGTATTTTTTTCAATAAAAGCTAAATTAATTATTTTTAATTTTTTAACTTTGCTTTGTGGTCTGTTGAATCCATGTTTACCGAAATATTCAGGACCATATTTTTTAAGAATTGTTGGTTTAATTTGATCTGCCCGTTTTCCAGAACCAGCCATACCTCTACCTCCACGATTACCTGCCCCTCTATTTTTTTTCATAGACCCATAACCATGAGTAGTTTTAGCTCTAAATCTAGTTGCTTTTTTTCTTTTATTAATAGGCATTTTAAATCATCTTTTGGATTAATTCATTTATTTTTTCTTTTCTATAACCCAAAACTCCTCCTAATGAAAAAGGTTTTTTTGTACCTTTTCTTTCGAATCCTCCTACAGGTGGATGTAATCTAAAAAAAGGTTTTATTCCTTCAATATCTTTTAATTTCTTTTTATTTTCCATAAACTCTTTTGAAAAATCTGCAAAAGATAATTTAGTTTTATTTTTTAAATATTCTTCAGTAAGTTGAATATTTCCTACTATTTTTCCTCTTTTTTCTAAAAGTAATTTAAATGTTTCATTATCTATTTCTCCCCAAGTTGTGAAATCTTTTATTTTTTTAATCATTCCTATATATTGAGGAGTATATGGGACAACTGTACAAGTATATTTTTTAAATAATTTTAATAATTTAAATGTTCTTTTGATATCTTCATTCAATCCTTGTTTCCCAGCTATTCTAACTATTACTATTTTATTCATTTATTTTACCTTCTTGTAATCCCGATTCTTTTATAAAATCTTTATTTAATTTTATTGAATTTAATTTTTTTAATGCTTTCTCGCAAGCACGTACTAAATTTATTGCAGTATTTGTTTTTCCTTTGGTTCTTGAATAAATATCTTTAAATCCTGCCAAAGCTAATATTTTTCTTAATTCTTTTTGAACAGTTAAGTTTGTACCTTTTGGAGCAGGTATTAATTCTACTTGAACACTACTTGATTTTCCTGAAGCTTTTATTGGAATTGAGTGAGATTCTCCACAAGCACATGCCCAGGAACCACATCCTCTTCTAACACTCATCAGATTTAATTTTGCATTTCTAATTGCTTTTTCCCTAGCAGGTACAGTTTCTTTTGCTTTACCATGACCTAAACCAATGTAACCATTTCTGTTACCTACAACTGCAATTGTTGCAAATTTAGGTTTATTTCCTTCCTTTGTTTTCTTTTGAGTTTGTTTCCAAATACTTCTTTTTCCACCACCAAATTTAC
>CAYUWX010000016.1:0-12325 GCA_964448715.1 Candidatus Woesearchaeota archaeon | reverse complement strand
TAAAATATGTTTTAATGGTCGTGTAAATTCTAATTTATTTATTTTTAATTTATCTTGTATTCTTGCCTGCTTAAGAATATTAATTATTACCTTTTTTTTCTTAATTAATGATTTTTCTGTTTCTAGAAATTCTGGTAAAAAGATCCCTTCAACATAATTATAAATAATATAATCTTTTCCAGATTTTAATAATTTTGGACCTACACCATATTTATTTAGTATTTTTAGAAATTTAGCTTCGTTTTTTAGTCTTCCAATTGCTTCTGAATCTGGATTTTTTTTCTTTATAGAAACTTTTTTTCCATTGAGAATTCCAGTATAAATTATTCCACGTTTACCTTTAGCTAAGTATCTTAGATTTTTAGGTAATTTCATAACTCTTATTATAGAAACGTTTTTAAATAATTTGCCCTTAATATCTTTTATGTATAAAAGAGGTAAAGTAATTATTTTAGTATTATTTTTGTTTTTATTAGTAGGTTCTGTTAATGCAATTAATGAAACAAACATAACAACTACTACAAATAAGGTTGATTTGGCTTATGATTGGTTATACGAACAAATGACTTCTAGTAATTGGAATAAAAATCCTAGTGAGATTTCTTTAGCTATTCTTGCATTAGGGGGAGAGGGATATGATGTTACTGGAGGAATTGATAAACTTAAAGATTTAAAATCAGAAAATAATTGGAATAATGATATCAAAGATACTTCTTTAGCAATTTTAGCATTAGATGCTGCTGGAAATAATATGAGTGATGAAATTGAATGGTTAGAAGAACAACATAAAAGGGCTATGACTGGGGGAAATTGGTATCTTCAATTGGATACTCCAAGTTCAAATGCTGTGGATTGTAGATTAACTTATGATGATTCTGATTATAATTTTGTGATTAATGATTCTGAAATAACTCAAATAAGTCCTGATTATTGCCCAGATGTTTCTAATTGGATAGACTTTGCTATCTGTATAAAACAAGATGAAAATGTTAATTTTTACGAAGAAATTGGAGTAAATTGTGTTGCAACAGTTGATTCTTCTATAATTTATCAAGATGATATAGAGTATTTTATAGTTGATGAAGGTGATCCATTAATTATTGAAAATGGTTGTTTTTATTCACAAAGTGGATGTAATTGTGATTATACTGGATACGCAGGATGGATCTTGAAAGAAGTTGGAGGAGATTCTTATGTAAATCCCTATATGAGAACTAAGTGTAAAGAAGTAAAAGGTTATTCTTTTTTATATTCTATGAGTAAAGATAGATTTTATTTTGATTGGGTTAAGGATAAACAAAATTTAGATGATGGTAGTTGGGACAGTAATTTGAGAACAACTTATTTTGCATTATTAGGATTAAAGAAAAATGGAGATTTTAGTGGAATTAATTTAAATAAAGCTAAAGAATATTTAAATTATTATCAAAAAGAGGACGGTAGCTGGAATCAAAATGTGGAAGATACAGCATTTATACTTTATATTTTATATTCTGGCGATTTTAGACAACCTGCTCCTTCAATTGGATGTAGTATTGCTGATGGAGATGAATGTGAGAGCGATTTAAATTGTAATGATTCTCAAAAATGTGGTGCATTATGTACTTGTTATGTTCCTTCAAATGCCACTGTTCCTTGTGGAGATGGATATTGTGGCGTAGGTGAAAGTTGTGGTAGTTGTTCTGATGATTGTGGTACTTGCCCTCCTACTCCAGATGATACTTCTCCTTCCGGAGATGGAGAAGATTCTTCCTGGGTAAAATGGTTAGTTATAATATTATCAATTTTATTAGGACTTGCAATTATTTATTATATTTATATGAAATATTTCAAAGGAAATTTGGGTGCTAAAAAACCTGGATTTGGCGGCCCTAAACAACCTCCTAAATCTCCTTTCAAAATGGGTAGACAAAGAGTCTCTATGGGGCAACCTCGACAACCAATAACTTCATCTAGAAGGGAAGAGGCTATGGAAAAAGAATTAGAGGAATCTTTGAAAAAAGCAAAAGATATGCTTAAAAAATGAAGAGATTAATTTTATGTATTTTTTTTGTAATATTATTTAGTAATTTTATTTTTGCTAGTCCATTGAATGTAGAATTTGAAAAAGAAAATTATTTTTTTGGTGAAACAGTCCAAGGTAAATTATTTATTGATTCTAGTGTCCAAGAAGAAATAAAAATTAATGATTTTCATTTAGAATCTAATGGAAGTATAACTCAAATTTATCCAAATTTAATTGAATTTGATGAATATACTTACTTTTATTTTAATTTACAGTATGGTTTAAATTTAGGGAATTATAGTTTTGTAGTTGAGGATGTAAATTATATCAATACTGAAAATATTTTAGTTCAAGAGGATCAATTTTTTGATATTAATTTTGAACAAAAAAATGGTAGTGTTATAAATATTAATCCTGCAATTTTTATTATTTCTGAAGGTACAAATTTTAATTTAAAATTTAATAATCCTTCCATGACTGATAGTTTTGTTAATATTTCTGTTTTTGATGATTTTATTTCTGTAAGTGATGAATCATTTTTATTAAGTTCTGGATCAAATAAAAATATAGAATTAGATATTTATTCTATGTTTGTAGATAAGTTAGAAACTTCTTTATTAGTTAGTTATGATGAATTAAGTTATAGTATTCCAATTATATTAAAAAATTTTGAAACTCAAGATAATGTTAGTATAGAAAGTGGAGAATTAGTTATATTAGAAGATAGTTTTGATATTTCTTTAGATCTTGGAGAAAGTATTTCTGGATTTTTTAAAATTTCTAATGGATTAGGTAGTGAAATAAATGATATAAAATTTGAATTATCTGGAAGTATTTCAGATATTTTAGATATGGAATTTGAAGTTCTAGAAAGTATTCAAAATGAAGAAGTGATAAAAAATAGAATTTATATTAATGAAGATAAAGGTGCTGTTGGTGGAAATTATTCTGGTAAAATAGATTTGATTTATTCTGGAAAAATTTACGATAGTTTAGATTTGAGTATTAAAATAAAATCAGGAATAAATGAAGGTGATTTAGTTGATTTAAATGAAACATTTCCTGATGATAATGTTGAAGAAAAAGATACTAGAATAAATACTGTTATAATAATAATTTTAATTATTTTAGCTATTGGATTATTAGTTTATTTAAAATATTCAAAAGAAAATAAAAAAGATAAAAAAACTATTCTTTCTTCTCAGAAATAGCTTTTTGTTTCAATTGCATTATTTGTTGTTTTAATGCTTGATATTCCATCATTGCCTTAGAATGATGATGTAATCTACCTAATAAATCATTCATAGAGTTTTCTATATCTTTTTGATCTATTTTTAATTTTTCTGGTTCTAAAATTTCAATTGAAGATGGCATGAATGCAAAAATAAATTGCATTAATTCATCAAAGTTAGGTAAATCAATTTCTAATTCTGCGAATGAAGAATAAATTTCTAATTTTTTATCAGGATTATTTGGACTTGCAACTTCAGTTTTTTTAGTAGGTGCAATTTCTTCTTTAATTATTTTTAATTTATCATTTTTTCTTAGAATGTTCATCAGTTTGTTTATAGTTTCTTTTACATGTTCTTCTGGTTTGCCCGCTATTTCTATTATTGTATTAATTTTTATTTTTTCCATTTTCGATCATTAGTTGAATTATAACAAATATTAATATTAAACAGAAAAAGAAGATTGCCATTTTTTCTGTTTTTTTATTTGTTGATTCATATATTATTTGATTAATTGTTGAATTTGGTGAATTTATATTGTTTTCGGAACAAGTTGATATGGAAATATCCTTAGATTCACATTTAATTTCTCCACAAAGATTTTTTGTTATATCTTCTATCTTTATTGTTTCTTGTTTAGTTATATCTAATCCCTCTACTTTTAATGTATAATAATCATCTTCAAATTTTTTATCACAATTTGGAAATATTTGTATAGGTATTGTAAATGTTTGTTCCTTGTATTTTTCTTCTATATTGAATTTAGTTCTTTTACTTATTTTTTTGTTATTATCTTCTATCCATGCTGAAATAGAATATTTACCAGTATCTCCTTTGAAAATGTTTATTTTTACCCTTATATTATCTCCAAATTTAGCTTTATCGTCATCTCCTAGGTATATTTCTTCTATTTCTATTTTAGATTCTAAGTTTGTTTCATTATATTTGTTTTCTTGATTTGGTGAGGGAATAGTTTTTATCCACGTATTGTTTATTTTAGACCAGGATAATCCTTCTGTTGTTGAACTATATGTTATTTCATCTAATAAATTATGTTGTGGGTCAAATAATTGTATTTTTTCAGTTTCATTTTCTATAATATTATTTAAAAATCCTGAAAATCCATTAGTATAAATTGTTTGATATTGGTTTATTGTTAAGTTGTATGTATTTGTATCCGATATTATTATTTTGTGATCTGTTAAGTCTTTAAAATAACAATTTTCTAAGTTAGTTATATTTCCTAAGTTAATTAATTCAATCCATTCTCCTTCTGGCATATTTGCATTATCATATCCTTGAGGATTTGGTAAGAATTCATTTATTTTTATGTTATAAGTTTGTAATATATTTTTTTGAGTGTTATCATATCCTGGTGTTGATTTGCATTCTCTCCAAAAATTATCAATTCTACAAAGGGAGAGATTATTATTTTCAGCTCCCCAATCCGAATAATAATGGATTACATCATATATGTCAGTATTATTTTTTATAATTATAATGTCCTCTATGTTGTTTAGATTATTTCCAATAGTTGCACCGACTGAATAAATAGTAGCATTTATGTTTGAGTGATTAAATCCTTCTTCTATAATTAAAGAATAGTTTGATGGAAAATATTTTATTAATTCTAGATTATCTTCTGATGATAAATCTTGTATTGTAAATCCTGTAAGTGTTAAATTAGTTTTAATTTCAATATATTCTCTATTATTATCATTTCCTCCTGGATTATACATAATTTCATTAATTTGTAAAAATGCTAGAGAATTAGGGATTATTAATATTAAAATTATTATTAGTTTTATTTTCATAATCTATCAACTCTTTGAAAGAGATTCCTTGATTTTGACATAAATTAAGATTAATAGTGTAATTTCCGTTTTTGTTGGTAGTTAATTCATTCGCATTTAAAAAAAACCAACCTATGTTATCAAATCTCATTCCAATTATTGGTATTGCTTTAATTTTGTCTGCAAACTCTTGTAATTGTAGTATTTCTGATTTATTAAAATGTTGTGATTTGCTTTTTATTGCCTTACATTCTATTGCTAATAGATTATTGTGATTTCCTGCTAGAATATCTGGTGCAGGTAATGGGGTTGAACCAGAACCTGCTGATCTAACTGCTGCCCAATTATTATTCCAAAATAAATGAAACAATTCTCTTTCATATAATGTTCCTTTACGTTTACTCATAATATATTAAATTAGAATTAGTATATAAAGTTTTTATATGTGCTTGACAATATAAATAAAAAAAGAAAAAAAAGAGAATTATAAATCTCTTGCTTGAACTGTTTTTCTTCCATTTGCTTTTGCCCTTTCACAAGCTTTTGCAATTAAAGATTCAAGTTCCTTATCTAGTGCTTCTGCAAAATCTCCTGCAACATTTAATCCACTAGCATATTCTTTTATTTTTGATTTTACTACTAACATTTTTAATTTTGCACCTCCAATAATATAATTTAAGTTAATTTAAAGTATTTAAAAAGTTATTGATTTTTTGTTTTCATTAACGGAAAAATTACACATTCACGTATGGGTTTATTCATTAATGCTGAAAAAAATCTTTCAGATACTCCGAATCCACATGCAGGGGGCATACCATATTCTAATGCTTCAACAAAGCTTTTATCATGATCCATACTTTCTTTATCTCCTGCTTTTTTTAATTCCATTTGCTTTTCTAATCTTTTTCTTTGATCTTCAGGATCATTTAATTCTGAATATCCATTTCCCATTTCAGAACCAGCTATTATTACTTGAAACTGTTCTACTTTATTATTATTTTCTCTACTTCTTTTTGCTAATGGGGTAATCTCTACTGGTTGACCTATTAAAAATCCTGGCCCACTTAAATTTTTTCTACAATATTTCCAAAGAATATCAATTAATCTCCATTTGTCTACTTTTGTATCATATTTTATCTTTTTTTTATCTAAAAATTTCATAATATCTTTTTTATCATGTTTGTAAATATCTATTTTTGTTTTTTCTTTAATTAAAGATTCATAATCATATAATTTCCATTTTTTATTTAAATCAACTTTATGGCCATTAGATTCAAATTTCAAAGTTCCTAACACTTCCTTTGCAACTTCTTTATACATATCTTTTACTAAGTTCATCCCCATTTTATAATCTGCATATGCCCAATAAAATTCCATTTGAGTATAATCTTGTAGATGTTCTGCATCCATTCCTTCATTTCTAAATTGTCTTCCTATTTCAAATGTTTTTTCATATCCTGCAACTAATAATTTTTTTTGCCACAATTCTCCCATTGAAATTCTTAAGAAAACATCTGTATTTAATGCATTATGATGTGTTTGAAAAGGAGTTGCAGCTGCCCCTCCGGCCGAAGTTTCTAAAACTGGAGTTTCAACTTCTAAAAAATTTCTTTTGATTAAGAAGTTTCTAATTGTGCCCCAAAATTTTTGTTTTTTAATGAATAAATCTTTTATTTCAGGATTAGAGATTATATCTAAATATCTTTTTCTTAATTTTTCTTCTTCATCTTTTAATCCATGCCATTTTGAAGGCATGGGTCTTAATGCCTTAGATAATAATTCATACTTTTTTATATCTAGAGTTATTTCTCCCGTTTTTGTTTTAAATATTGTTCCTTCTGCACCCATTATGTCTCCTAAATCTAATTTAGTTAATAATTTGTATTTTTCTTTTCCTAAATTATCTTGAGATGCAAATAATTGAATTTTTCCAGATTGATCTTGAATAGTAATAAATGCAATTTTACCAATAACTCTTGAAGCCATTATTCTTCCAGCTAATTTTTTCTTTTTATTTGTTTTTTCTTGTTTTTTTAATTCTGAGAATTCTTCTTGAATATCCGAAGTATTATGTTTTTTGTCATAACTATAAGGATAGGGGTTAATTTCTTTTTCTCTTAAATTTTTTAGTTTTTGTTTTCTTAAATTATATTGTTCATTGTCTGATTTCATAAATCAATATTTAGAGAACTAGTATTAAAATGTTTCTTTTTTAAAAATAAAAAAAGAAAAAAAAGGTTTATTGAAACATATCATAAACTTTTCTTAATGCAACAATTAAAGTTGCAGGTGTTAGATATGATACAAAGTATGTTATCATGTTTACTAAGAATGGTCCTACTGCAGGTAAAATTAATAAACTAGATGCTGTGAAAGTTACTAAAGCAATTGCCACTAACATAAGTGGAACTATATCCTTTGCTGAATAAGTAAATCCAGTTACAATACCTAATAAAACCAAGATCAAAGACCATACTCCAAATGCTGCCCATGCTTGTCCGAATGCTAAACCTAATGCTAAGATTAAAGCGATTATCCAAGCTGCATTGAATGACCATTTATCCCAAGGGGTTACTTTTCTTTTTGCCATTTGTTTTTTTCACCTCCTTTAAATTTTTATAACTATTAATAATAGAGAATTCGATTTTTATTTATATAAGTGTTTTGCAACCACGGAGAAGTTATGATTTCTTTGCTAAATAGATATTATTTCTATTTTCTGTAATTTTTATTTTAATACTATTGTTTATTTCATCTTTTGAGTTAGTTATAGTGATACATCTGTCATTTGCTACTGCAATTACTTGATTCTTTAACCAGCCTTTTAATTTTACTTCTGCATTTATAGTTTCTCCCTTATTTAGAGTTGTTGGAATTCTTTTTGTCTTAGTTATTTTGAAATCATCTTTTGTTAGAATTAGTTTTATGTCTTTTTCTTTTTCTATTTTTTTTAATTTATCATAAAATTTCCAATAAGTTTGAGGTTTTCCTTTTTTTATTTTTCTAGAATATTTGTAAACCTCATAATTTTGAATTCCAATCTTTGCATTTATTTCTTTTGCAAAATCAATTAAATTTAATATTTCTTCATCATTTATATTAGGTATCCAGACTGGTGCTAGAAGTAGTTCTATATTTGTTTTTGAAATGTATTTTGCTATTTCCTTTATTTTATCAATATCATAATTTTTTATTCCTGCTAATTCTTTTGCCTGTTCTTTATCTAGAGTATGTATAGATAGATTTATTCTATCTGTGGAATCTTTTATTTGATCTATTAGTTTTTTTGTAAGATTTAATCCATTTGTTTGTAAAGATAAGAAGGATACTTCTTTTATTTGTTTTATTTCATTAATAATTTCTGCTATTTTTTTGTGAGTTGTTATCTCTCCAACTGAATCTATGTTTGCTTCTATATTATCGCATTCTTTTTCTTTGATTACTTGTTTTACCCATTTAATTAAGTAGTTTTTTTCTACTTCGTAAGTATTTGGATGAACTTCTGGATTATTTGCATTTGTAGAACAAAAAGGGCAGTTTTGATTACAAACCGATGTTGGCCTAATTTGTAATAAATTTGTTCCTCTATCTATTATTCCAAAAGCTAATGAACCAACTAAAGGTATGTTTGATTCTTCTTTAATTATGTAGTGAGTCATTTTTCTATTTTTGGATAAGTATCATAAACCATAAAGATTTTTTTTGTTTTTGCTGCTAAACCTTTTTCATTATCCATTATTTCTTTAGAAGTCATTTTAGATTCTGCTAATCCTATTAATTCATTTTTTAAAGTTAATATTGCTATTTGTTCATTTTTAGAGAATTTATTTATTTTAGAAATTCCTGGAACATTTAAATCTGCCCCGTGACATAAAGAATCTACAGTTGTATCTAAAACCCAAATTTTAGGTAAGTGTTCAATCACCTTTTCGGGAGGCATAATTATTTTTCTTAATTCAGTTTCATCTCCTTCTTTATAAAATTCATATGCATCTTTTAAGTCTTGTAAAGAATACATTGTTTTTTGATCAAATGGTCCCACTTTAGTTCTTATTAGTTGAGTCATGTGTGCCCCAACACCTAATTTCTGTCCGATATCGTGACATAGTTTTCTAATGTAAGTTCCTGCTTGAGTACCTACATAAAATAAAACATCCTGATCATCTATTTCTAAAATTTTCATATAGTAAACAGTTCTTTTTCTTTGCCTTCTTTTAACAGAGGATTTTACTGGTGGAAGTTGAGTTATTTCTCCAATAAATTTTTTCATAACTTTTTTTGTTTCTTTTTTATCTACTGGTTTGTGTAAATGCATTAGACATAAATATTCTTTTCCAGCTTTTAATAAAGTTTGAATAATTCTTGTAGATTTTCCTAAGGCAATTAGTAAAGAACCTGTAACATTTGGATCTAGAGTTCCTGAATGACCTGCTTTTTTTAATTTTAATATCTTTTTTACATAATCTACTGTTTGATGAGATGTTGGCCCCTGGGTTTTATCAATATTTACGATTCCGTAATTAATTAAATCTTCAATTTTTCTTTTGTTTGGATCAATTCCGTATTCCGGATTAGTTTTTGCTTCTTTTTTTATTAATTCTTTTGTTGGAATCGTTTCTGCAGGTAATTTCATAAGAATAAGTCAAAATATAATGTTTATAAGGATTTTTATTTATAGTAAGTTTTATATATTTAGTTTTTAAAAAAATATTAGAAATTACAAATGATACATTTAATTATAATATTAATAGTTTTAATTTTATTATCTGCATTTTTTTCAGGAGTTGAGACTGCTTTGATGTCACTTAATATGGTTAAAGTTAAGTCTTTACGTAGGAGAAGAAAAAGAGGTTCAAAGGCACTTTTTAGAATTAAACAAAATCCCCATAATTTGATTATAACTATTTTAATTGGAAATAATATTGTAAATATTGGTGCCGCTTCACTAGCTACGTTTGTGTTTATGGATATATTTGGTTCCCAAGGTGTTGGAATTGCTACAGGAGTTATGACATTTTTAATTTTAGTTTTTGGAGAAATTACCCCTAAAACTTTTGCAATTCAAAATGCTGAAAGAGTTTCCCTTTTAGTTGCAAGACCTATTGAAATTTTATCATTTATTTTATTTCCTCTTGTTAAACTTTTTGAATTTATATCTAAATTTATGTCTAAGTTGTTAGGTTCTAAAAAAGAAAGAGAATTATCTGAATCTGAATTGAGAACAATGGTTACTATGGGTAGACAGGAGGGAATAATTAGTAAGGAAGTTGCAGAGATGATGCATAATGTGATTAAATTTGAAAAAACAAAAGTCAAAGAGATTATGACATTAAAACAAGATGTTGAGATGTTGGATGAATCTTCTACTTTGAAAAGTGTTCTTGATTTTATAGTAAAGTCGCCATATTCAAGATATCCAATATATAAAAAAAATAAGAATAATGTTGTTGGCGTAATTGATATTGATGATGTTTTGAGATATGTAAAAAATAAAAAGTTTTTTGTTAAATTAAAAAGTATTATGAGGCCCGCTTATTATGTTTCTGAAAATAAAGAAATTGATGATGTTCTTTCTGAATTAGAAGGAAGAATGATTCCTTTGGCTATTTCAAGAAATAATAAAAAAAATTTTGTAGGTATAATTTCTGTTGAAGATATTTTAGAGGAAATAGTGGGAGATATTTTTGATAAAAGCAGAGAAAGGGATGCAGACATTAAGAAAATTGATAATAAGGTTGCTAAAGTTGATGGTAAGGTTTCTGTTGAAAAAGTTAATAAAGTTTTAAAATTAGGATTTGAGGAAAAACATTTTGATACAATTGCTAGTTTTGTTGAAACTAAATTGGGAAAAATCCCTAAAAGAGGAGATAGAGTTAAATTAAAAAAAGCAATTATTAAAGTAGATAAAATTGATGATAATCATGTAAGAAATGTTAAAATAATTAAGAAGTAGTTTTTTTCTCTTTAAGTTCTCTAGCTGTAGGAATTTTTTCTTTTGTTACTTCTTTAACAATTTCTTTTCCAGATTCTTCCTTAATTTCTTCAGCTACTTTTTCTGCAACTTCTTTTTTCATACCTTTTTCTTGAAGCTCTTCTTTTATTTCTTCCTTAACTTCTTTTTCTATTTTTTCAGATTCTGAAGCTTTAGTTGGTTTTTTAGGTTTTTCTTTAACAATTTCTTCAGGAGCATCTACTAATTCTACTTTAGTTCCGTTTTCATCTTTTGTTACTTTAACAGAAACTTTATGAGGTGGATTTTTTGGTCCGTTCTCCCAAATTTTATTATTTAAGTATTTACCAATTATTATATTTTCAGATTTCATATGTTTAGAAACAAATTCTTTTATAGCTCTAATTGCTTTTGAAGATTTTTTATGTCTAGGTGCTTTTTGAAATTCTTTTCTTAATGGGATATTATAAATTCTTTCCATCTTTATTGTTTAGTTTTAGTTCTTCTCCAGCTTCTTTTTTTAGCTGTGAAAGCAGAAGGATGTATTTTTTTTCCAGGACCTGCTATCTTAGGCACTATCCAAAATGGTGCCCACTTAGTTTGCCTTAATTTTTTTGCTAATCTAAGCTTTTTTGCTAATGGTTTATGTCTTGCCATTTTATTTTGATGATTTTACTAAAAATGATTTTCCTTTATTTGTTAAAACTCTTCCTTTGTGAGTTCCTTTTGTTGTTTGTTCTATTAAACCAGCTTTTTCTAATTGCTGTAATATTTTTCTTATAATATTTCCAGAAGCATCATATCTTTTATTTGGTTTATGTCCTCTGTTTTTATTTCCACCATATTTTCTTTTTAATTTATTAACACCAACAGGACCTAATCTATTTATTTTTTTCATAATTGAAGCAGCTCTTACATACCACCAATCAGGATTTACAGGTGGCCTTTCTCTATTTATCCCAGTTTTTACGAATTTAGACCATTCTGTTGGTTTAATTTCTTCAACTTTTTTTAGAGCTTCAGCTGTTTTTTCAATTATTTTTCCTTGTTGTATGTCATTAATTTTCATAGGACTGGAGAAAAAGGGTTATTTAAAAAGGTTTCTGTGAAGAGTATCTTTAGTTCGAAAGATTTAAATAACAATTAAATGTATTGAAAATTCATGGGAAGGTAGCTCAGCCTGGGAGAGCACTAGACTGAAGATCTAGGGGTCGGGGGTTCAAATCCCCCTCTTCCCATATTTCGAAATATTTTTATACTGATTCTAACTCACTATTTTTATGAAATTACCAAAAACTTTAGAAAAAATAGTTGTAGGTGCTTCTCTAATTGGATGTTTAAGTGGATG
>CAYUWX010000015.1:0-12483 GCA_964448715.1 Candidatus Woesearchaeota archaeon | reverse complement strand
AACACAGGAGTAATATAAACCTCTAAAAAGGCAGCCAAAATCAATATTAATATAGCAATTAAACTAAGATCTAAAGCATCTCCCATTATGGTCCCAAATTTATTTGTTTCTAAATCCCTATTAATCATAGCAACAGAAATAATACCTCCTGCTAAACCTCCAATAAAATAGGCAGCAATTTCAGGAATTCCATGAATAGCATATCTTAACAAACCAAGAGAAAAAAACTGAAAATAATGAAAAACATTTATAGCCCCAAGTTCTAAAGCTAAAGCAGCCAACTTTTCCTTAACAAAAGTTCCCACTGCGGTTCCAATAACCGATGCATTCCAAGTTAAAATAAATATTGCTCCAGCACCATAAAAGAATGAAAAAAACAAACAAAATAATAAAACCTTAAAATTATTAAAAAATATCTGCAATAAAATGTTACTAGATGCAATCGCATTTCCAGAAATCTTATCATTTATACTATTAATTGTCTCAATCTGACTAGAAAACAAATTCTGAACCATTCCAGAAGGCAATAAAATAAACCACAAAGAATAGGCTACAACATAACCACCAAACAAAGCAACCAAACCTTTCAAAACTTTTGAATGTTCTTTAAGTATAGACTTCTCACTCTTAAATTTCATATCAACTTCTTCTTCTATTTTCATAGTTTTATACATAAATGGGATAGAAGCAAAAACTGTCAAAAATACCATAATTAAACTTGCATGTGCTCTAAAAATCCAAGTAGCTAAAAATAGAGCTACAGAAGCATACAAAAATCCAACTAAAAACATTGTCCCTGGATCTCTAGCAGATTTTTTAGGATTAATAATTGATTCTAAAGTCATAATATATTTTCGTATGTTTTATTTATATAAATTGTGGTAAACTTTAGTTTAACAAAATATATAAAGAGATTAATTAAACTCAAACTAAAATGAAAATTGGAATTATTGGAAAAGGATTTGTGGGCTCAGCAGTAGAATTTGGATTTTCTGCACAAACAGGTTGTGATGCAGAAGTTAGAATATATGACAAAGATAAAACTAAATCAACACATACCCTAGATGAAACAGTTAATGAATCAGATTTTATTTTCTTATCAGTACCTACTCCTTCAAACGAAGACGGAACAATACACTTAGATATAATCGAATCAGCACTTAAGGACATCAATGAAATAAAAAAAAGAAATGATAATATTATTCTTATTAGATCAACAGTTACACCTGGAACCACTAGAAAACTTCAAGAATCATTTCCAGAATTAAATATTGTTTTTAATCCAGAATTCTTAACAGAAATATCTGCAAAATTTGATTTTATTAATCAATCTAGGGTCGTTTTAGGTGGAAATAAGGAAAATACTGAAAAAGTTACAAAATTATTTAAGGAAAGATTTGGAAAAAGTTTACCTGTAGTAGAAACTAATTATGAAACTGCAGAATTTATTAAATATATGAATAATTGTTTTTTTGCAACTAAAGTTTCCTTCTTAAATGAAATGAGATTAATAGCAGATCAATCCGATGTGGAATGGGATACTGCAGTTGACGGATTTGTTAGAGATGGAAGAATAGGTCATTCACATATTCAAGTTCCGGGACCAGATGGAAAATTCGGTTTTGGAGGAAGTTGCTTTCCAAAAGATATTCAAGCAATGATACATTTTTCAAAAGAAAAAAATATTGAACCAAATGTATTAGAAGGTACATGGAAAACAAATTTAAAGGTTAGACCTGAACAAGATTGGAAAAAATTAAAAGGTAGATCTATCGTTGAAGAATAACTTTCACTTATAAATTAAAAGAAAAAAAGAAAAGGATTATTTTTTCTTTTTAAGATAGAAAAAATAATATTCAAATACAACAATCACTAAAGTAATAAACAATACCAACCATACTTGCCATCCAATATATTGAGAATCAATAATATTTTCACTTTCTCCATCTCCACAAACAGGAACACAAGTTCCACATTCGCCAGTATTGACATCACATTCAGGAGTACATGTTGCTGTAGTTCCATCACCACAATCTATTGTAATTATCTCACAAACTACGCCATCACATAAATCTTCATCATCTTCATCAGAATCAGTTTCATTAGTTGTAGAACCTCGGTTCCTTCTGGAACTACCTTCAGAACTAGTATCTGTTCCAGAACTAACAGATAATTTATAGGTAGAATATCCCAATGTGGTAGGAATATTACAAGTTACTGAACTAGTAGATATATTACAATCCATATAATCACTAACATCTGAACTACAAGATTCTCCATTTTCATCACAATTAGTAATGCTTGTTATTGAATCTCCGCCAGTATCCCATGTTATTTGTGTTGAATCTGGAGTCAATTTAGAAACAAGATTATTCCAAGTATCACTTCCCATACCTACAACATCATCATCAGAATCACATACTACATCACTCAAATCAATATTTTGTGCTTTCTTTACATCAATATCAACAAATTTCATACTATATCCACTTTCAGGACAACTAACAGTTAAATTTTGATTCCTAGAAACAGAACTATTAGTAGATGTAGCAACACTAGTTATGTCATTACTTCCAAAAGTTACATTATATCCTGAAGGGGGCGTTGCACCAAAATAAAAATCTTCTAATTCATCTTTAGTTGAAAAATTGGAACATGCACTATATGCACAATTTCCACTAGGATCACAAACTTCAGATTTATAATAATATGAAGTTCCATTATCTAATCCAGTTATATCAACTCCATGAAATGATTTATAATCATCATAATCACACCATGATTCACTACAAGTTTCTCCAATATCATCATAAGTTTCATTTAATTGGAAACATTCCGAATCATTACTATAAAAACTTACGGTCAAATTAGCAGGTTCATTTGTATCTATAGCAATAAATGCACCATCATAAAACTCATCTTTTTGTTCTAAAGTTGTTTTAGGAGATGATTTATCAGTTACATCTTCTGAAAAACTAAAATCTCCACCGGCTAAAGGATTATTTCCACAATCACTATCATTTTCATCTGTATCTCCATCACCATCATTATCTACATCATCATTACAATCATATTCAAAGGGCTGATAACCAAATTGTTTGATATATTTACAATCTGGATCTTGATCAGGTGTTAAACCATCACCATCCATATCAACAAATCCCATACAATCTTCCATTTTAAAATCTACAGAACCAGGAGTATAATAAAAAGGGCCTGCTTCATCAGTTACATTATTTTCATTATAACCATCACCAATTGTAGCAACTAAAATTCTAAGATCATTACTTGTAATTCCAAAATTAGCTTTTTTCAATACTAAAACATTAACTCCAGTAAATTCAACATCACATCCAGGCATATTCATTCCAGGTGGGCCACAATTAGTCATTTCACAAGCATCATCCATTGTATTTAAAACAACACCTTGCATTAATGTCCAAGTACTATCTATACAACGATAAGCAAAGGTATTTATTTCTGAATCTGTTCCATTAGATATAGATTCTAAAAATAATTTATAATCATAACCAGTATAATCTGCACCGCTTCCAAAACTAGCACTACATCCTCCAGATTCATTTCCATCACTATCTATATATCTTATATAAGTTCCATTATTTATTCCACCTTGTTTTTCACAAACTGCAGAAGCAGTAGCATTAACAAGAGTAAATCCCATATCCATATTTTCTCCAAATGGATCATCATGTACTCCTACATCTAAAATATCAAGGTGGTCATTTCCACTAACATCATCAAGATCAGTTCCAAGAGTTATTGGTGGTTTTTCAATATCCATTCCTCCAGACATATGTTGCTCAAAAATCGGATCACATAAAAAATCTCCACCCATATCTTCATACCAAAAACAAAGCTGAGTATTATTAAGATGTTCTGGAAGTCCATTTACACCACGATGAGTTCCATTAAAACTAGAACCATCATCTAAAATATTTGCTTCACAAGAAGATTGATTTCCTCCCAATGTTTCATCAAAATCAAAACAAACAGAATCCATCAAATGCTCTGGAATAAATAAACCATTATCCCCCATACCTTCCATACCAAATCCACACATTGGATCTTGACTACATTCAGAATCGGAACAATCTTCTAATCCATCTCCATCCTCATCACCAGGAATAAAACAAATTTCAGGACTTGTACTATTTTGTAAACATAAATAAATTGAACTATCTGTAAATGGATCAGTTACATAAGTACCATTCCAATGGCATCCTTCTGCTTTTGTTGAAGCCAAACATTCATTTTCATTCCAAGCAGCTAAACAATTTAAATCAGGATCCCTCATATTTGCAATAGCAGTAGGATCACACCAACCATTATTACTAAAACTATCATTTACCCAAGTACAATTTGAATTACTTTCACTACACATACTTTCTTCAAAACAATCATAACAACTATCATCACAATTTCCTCCACCACTAAATCCCATTTCCATCATCATAGGAAAATTACACCATCCTTGATTATTAAATGCTGAAGAATCAGATTGCCATTCACAATTTCCGCCAGCGGCATTAGAAGATTCACATGCATTTTGTGCAGCAGTAGCATTATCCCATTCTATACCATTAGATTGAAATTCACAGGCCCAACACGAATCATCACAATCTTCAGTTCCTTGACCAAACATAAAATCACACCAACAATCTTGATTACCATAAGAATCAATATCTATACAATTCCAAATTCCTCCAGCAAAATTACAAGATTCAGAAGTTTGTAAATCTCCAAATTCAAAATCACCAGCCTTATCTTCTCCTCCAAATCCTCCTCCACCAACATAATCAAAACCACATTCATTATTTCCAGTTAAATTAAATGCACAGGGCATAAAATAATCTTGTTTTAATTGATCACAAATACTTTCATTAGAACCAGCATCTTCACAAATATCAATTTCAACACCAGAAATATTAATATTATTATAATCTAAACTACAACTTGAGGCACCCTGAGAACAATAATTTCCTGTATTAGATGAGCTATTTGTCCAATGACATCCAGGTAATGGACCACAATCACAAGTATTTTTTATAGTTATATTTTCACAACTCATAGGATTACTTGAAGCATCACTACATTGTCCACCCTCACAAGAAAATTCTGCACTAGGATCATGCCCTTCACACCAATCTAATTGTTTTTCATAACAAAAACTATTATTATCTAAAATATTAGTAGAATTACAATATGCACATCCATCTATAGCATCACAAACATTTTGATTATTATCTGCAAACCAACACCTAACATCATTAGCATAATCATAACTACCTTCCCCATATTCATACATTTCACAATCGGTTCCATTCCAAAAACCACCATTAATAATACAATCATCAAATTCATAACCACCAAAACCTTCATCAGTACAAGTTAAAGTACTATTATCCCAAGAACAAGGTATTCCACTACCAAATAATTCATTACATTGATCTTGTGTTGTTGCATCAGTACAATATGCTTCTAAAAAACAACAACCTATTGATTCTGGACAATAAGTACCATTATCCCACCCACACATACCTTCCATAAAATTAGGATCAATACAATAAGTTTCATTAGTATTATCCCTACTCCAACAACCGGTAGAAGAAAAATCTTGACCACAACATCCAACATTAGTAGTATTAGTTATACCAAAAAACCAATAATTACCTGCATTTATTTCACACCAAGGTTCTTGATTTCCTAAATTATTATACCATGTACATCCTAATGCAACACCATCTGCACCATTACAAGAAGAATAATCTCCATCCCATTGTGCACAATCTAGAATATCACAACACCCCTCATCTCCATCACCATAAGCAGATGAAGGACACCATGCATTTTCATCAGCTGGCATCCAAGCACAATCTGGACTTAAAGCTTCACAACTACTTTGATTACCATCATATAACCAACATTCCTGAAAATCCGCATAAACATTTTCAAAATTTAAAAGAAACAACACACTAAATAGAACTACAAATAATAATAATATTTTTTTCAAATCAAACACCTCCAATTAATAATAATTTTTAGAAATAGATATATTTAAACCTTTTCTTTTCTATAACAAAATTTATAAATTAAAAATTTAAAAGGTATAGTATGAATAAATTTGATCAAATCTATAAAGACATAAAAAACCTAAAAATTCAAGGTGCACATCATGTTGCACTAGCAGGTTTAAGAGCTTTAAAATATAAAAAAGATTACAAAAAAATTATTTCTGCAAGGCCTACAGAGCCAGCCCTAAGAAATGCAATTACCTTTTCAAAGATTACAGATTTAGATGCAGCAAAAAACTATCTAAATAATTCACAAGATAAAATTCTAGAGTACGGAACTTCCTTAATTCAAGGAAATGTATTCACACACTGCCATTCTTCTAGTGTAACTAAAGTATTAATTAATGCTAAAAAACAAAGAAAAAAATTTCAAGTATTTAACACAGAAACAAGGCCTAAATACCAGGGAAGAAAAACAGCACTAGAATTAACAAAAAATAAAATTAAAGTAACTCATTTTGTAGATTCTGCTTCAAATGAATATATAAAAAATGCCGATTTAATACTTCTGGGGGCAGATATGATAACTCCCAAGGGAGAAGTAGCAAATAAAATTGGATCAAACCTTATAGCAGAACTAGCAAAAAAACATAAAATCCCAGTTTACATTTTAACAAGTGCTTGGAAATACTCTCCAAAAAAACTAAAAATTGAACAAAGAAACAAAAAAGAAGTTTGGGAAAAACAAAATAAATACTTAGAAATAAAAAATCCTGCTTTTGAAATTATAGAACCTAAATTAATCAAAGGAATAGTCTCAGAATTAGGAATCTTGAAACCTAAAAAATTCTTAAAAAAAGTTAAAAAAATATATCCTTGGATAAAATGATAATATGCTTTGATTTGGACGGAACTTTAGTAGATACAGAGAAATGGATAATTAACTCATTAAAAGAGTCTTATAAAAAACATAATAAAAAATTCCCCCCAAGAAAAGAGCTATTCGAATACTGGGGAAGAAGTGCAACATATTTTATAAAAAAAATCTCACCAGAATTAACAAAAAAAGAAGTATTGGATATAAGAGAAGATTTCTACAAATTAAGAGAAAAAACAAAATCAATGATTAAACCATTTCCTAATTCAAAAAGAGTTTTAAGAAGTTTATCAAAAAAATATACACTAGTAATAGTTTCAAATAATCCCCATAAAAAAATATTAGATATATTAACAACAACAAAAATAGATAAAAAACTTTTCAAATTAATTATAGGGGATGACGAAGTAAAAAGAGCAAAACCTTTTCCAGATGAACTTTACAAAGCAGAAAAAATATTTAAAAAACAAATTAAATTCATGGTAGGGGACACAGTTCAAGATATTAAAACTGCAAAGGCGGCAAAAGTTAAATCAATAATTATAAAAAATGGACCAAAAGAAACTTGGAAAGATTTAAAAAAAGCAGACTTCATAATTAAAGATATTAAAGAATTACCTAAATTACTAAAAGAGGCAGAATAATGATTTATGGAAATTGTGAATTTGTAAATAAAAAATACAAACCAAAAAAAACAGATCTAGTTGTAATGTATAAGGTTGAACCAATAAAAGGAGTTTCTTTAGAAAGAATATGTGAACTTCTAGCAGGAGAATCATCAATTGGAACATGGACAAAAATTTCTACAATGAATCCCAAAATTGCCAAACAACTAAAACCTAGTGCATTCTACATAAATAAAAAAAAGAATTTAGTAAAAATTGCTTATCCTGAAAAACTATTTGAAAAAAATAACATCTCAGGAATACTTTCATCAATAGCAGGAAACATTTATGGTATGAAAGAAGCAAAAAAATTAAGATTAGAAGATATTACATTTCCAAAAAGTATAATTAAATCATTCCCAGGACCTAAATATGGAATTAAAGGAGTTAGAAAAATAACTAAAATAAAAAATAGACCTTTAATTGGAACTATTGTAAAACCTAAAGTTGGACTAACTGAAAAACAACATGCTAAAGTCGCATATGAATCATGGATGGGAGGATTAGATGTAGTTAAAGATGACGAAAATTTAACCTCTATGCAATTTAATAATTTTTACAAAAGAGTAAACTTAACTTTCAAGGCAAGAGATAAAGCAGAAAAAGAAACTGGAGAAAAAAAGATATACTTACCAAATATAACTGCAGAATACGGAGAAATGAAAAAAAGGGCAGAACATGTAAAAAAGAAAGGCGGAGAATTTGTAATGATAGATATCTTAACAGTTGGATGGAGTGCATTTTCTTCTATGAGAAAAGTAACAAACAAATTAAAATTAGCAATTCACGGACACAGAGCAATGCATGGTGCATTAACAAGAGATCCAAAACATGGAATTTCAATGTTAGTTTTAGCCAAAATATCTAGATTATTAGGAACCGATCAATTACATATAGGAACTGCAGGAATAGGTAAAATGCATGGATCAGTATCTGAAGAAGTATCCATAGAAGAAGAAATAGAAAAACAAAAAATTAAAGCAAATCCTAAAACAAATAGATTGGAACAAAATTGGCATAATTTAAAACCAGTACTAGCAGTTGCTTCAGGAGGAGTATCTCCACTAGATGTTCCTAAAATCGTTCAAACAATGGGAAAAGATATTGTAATTCAGGCTGGCGGAGGAATTCACTGGCACCCTAAAGGAAGTAGATATGGTGCAATGGCAATGAGGCAAGCACTTGAAGCAACAATGAAAAAAATTCCTTTAAAAAAATATTCAAAAACACATAAAGAACTTAAGGAAGCATTAGTTAAATTCAATTAAAACAATACAAAAGTTTTATAAGTTTGAAACCTAAAAATATATTATGGCAGTTATTAGATTTAAAGACTATGGAAAATTATTATTCTTAATATTATTTTTCGCATTTCTGTATACTTCATATAAACTTATTTCACCATTTATGCCATCAATTTTATCGGCAATAGTTTTAACAATAATTTCATATCCTTATTTTCAAAAACTTAAACAAATAACTAAAAAAGAAAATTTTTCAGCTTTTTTAATAATAATCATATTGCTAGTTTTAATTATAATTCCTGCATTATTTTTTGGAAGCAGATTAATTCATGAAGCAATAATATTACATAATTCTGTAGGGACATGGGAATTACATGCACCTTCGGAAGCACTTAAGGAATTCACTGGATTAAATATAGAATTTGACAGATACTTTACTGAAACAATTCAAGACTTTTCTAAAATTTTTATACAATCCGGATCAAATTTAATAAGATTCTTGGCAACAGGATTCATATATTTATTTGCTACTTTTTTCATGATATTTTTCTTCTTAAAAGATGGAAAAAAATTATCTAAAGAAATAAAAAAAATAATTCCTTTATCTAAATATCAAAAAGGAAGATTATTCAAGGGAACTCAAGATATTATTAATGGAATTTTTAAAGGATTTTTCTTTATAGCAGTTTTAGAATTTATAGCATCTATGATAGGTTTCACAATTTTTGGAATACCTAATCCTTTATTATGGTCCTTATTTATAGCCATCTTTGCAATGATTCCTTTATTAGGTCCAGCAACAATTTATGTTCCTGCAGCAATTTATCTTTTAGTTAAAGGTAATATAACCTATGCAATCTTATTATTATTATACTTTGGAGGAATATTAAGTTTTTATATGGATAGCATACTAAAAAATCAATTAATTGGTAAAAAAGCAAAAGTAACTCCAATTGTTTCTTTGCTAGGTATTTTTGGAGGAATAAAACTTTTCGGAATTATAGGTATTGTGGTAGGCCCATTAATCTTATCGTTATTTATTCTAATTTACAAATTATATAGAGAAGAAAAAGATGTTAACTCTTAAAACAAAAGATATAAACATATCTACAGGCGGACCATTAATAGCAATATTAAATCGTTTAGATGCAGAAAAACTAGATATACAGGCATTGGATAGAATAAAATTACAACATGGTAGAAACTCAATTATTGCAGCCATAGATATATCTGAAACAAATGAAGCAATTAAACCCGGACAAATTGGTTTATTTAAAGAAATTATAAAAGAGTTAAACATTAAAAAACAAACAAATATCAAAATCTCTGTTTCTCCAATACCTGCTTCTGTTGAAATAATTAAAAAGAAATTAGATAACAAAGAATTAACAAAAAAAGAAATTAACACTTTAGTAAAAGATTTAGTACATAATGAATTAACAGAAATAGAACTAAGTTATTTTGTATCTGGATGTTATCAAAATGGATTAACTTTTGAAGAAACTGAAAATCTAACAAAAGCTATTGTAAAACACGGGAATAAAATAAAAATAAATAAAAAAATAGTTGCAGACAAACACTCAATAGGAGGAATACCTAATAATAGAACAACTATGTTATTAGTTCCAATAGTAACTGCCGCAGGAATTCCTATGATTAAAACCAGTTCAAGATCAATAACTTCTCCGGCAGGAACAGCAGACACAATGGAATCTTTAGCAAAGGTAACATTTCCACTAGATAAAATAACAGACATTGTTAAAAAAACAAATGGTTGCATAGTTTGGGGGGGGGCAATTGATTTAGCAAGTGCAGATGAAAAACTAATCAAAGTAAGACATCCCTTAAGATTGGATCCTGTAGGAGTAATGTTAGCTTCCATATTGGCCAAAAAAGCCGCAGTACAATCAACTCATGTTCTTATAGATATTCCATTAGGAAAAACAGCAAAAATTTCTTCTAAAAAAGAAGCAAATAAATTAAAAAAAGAATTTGAAAAACTAGGAAAACAATTAGGAATAAAAACAAAAGTAATAACAACTAATGGTTCGCAACCAATAGGAAATGGAATAGGTCCTAATCTAGAAGCAAGAGACGTTCTTTATGTTTTAAGAAAAGATCCAAGAGCACCTAAGGACTTAGAAAAAAAATCAATTATGATGGCTGATTTAATTTTCAAAATAACTAATACTAAGGCATCTGCTAAAGAATTAATAGATTCAGGATTAGCATATCAACAATTTATGAAAATAATTAAAGAACAAGAGGGAAACCCAAAAATAAATCCAGAAGATATTAGAATTGGAAAATTCTCTTATAATTACAAAGCAAATAAATCAGGAAAAATAAAAGAAATAAATAATAAAAAAATATCAAAAATAGCAAGAGTTGTAGGGGCACCACAAGATAAAGAAGCAGGAATGTATCTTAATGTAAAACTAAAAGAAAATGTGAAAAAAGGACAAGTATTACTAACTATATATTCAGATTCAAAAGAAAAATTAAAATATGCTAAATCTTTCTTAAAAGATACAATTTTGATTAATTAAAGATAACCATCTAAAAAATTATTAATAAAATTATGATATTCATCAGATAATAATTCTGTTTCTAAATAACACTTACTACAAGTTTGACCAACACCTTCAATATATCTATCTCTTAAATCTATATGTGTAGTTGTTTTATATTCAGTTTTAGTTTCACATAACACACATAAATCAAACCCATCTTCAGAAACAAAATCTTCTAATTTATTTTTTGCCATAATATTACTAACTAATTGAAATATAAAAAATTATCTAATTATTCTACATCAAGTGTAGATTCTTCTCCGCCACCAAATAATCCTTTAAAGAATTTTATAACTCCATCTACTGCTCCAGCAACAGGATTTGGGGCAACATAGCCTTCTTGACCAATTCCCGGACCTGTTCCAGCATCATCTCCAAACTCTCCAGAAGCATCCATACATTCAACATCAATTATACAATCCCATCCTTGACCAGATGAACCTTCAATTGGAGAACCATAACAATGTTCACAAGTTTCACACTCTTTTTCTTTTTCAGTTAATTGTTCATCATTTAAACATGGCCCTTCATATAAATGAACACAATCTTGTGCACATTTTTGACATAAATCTCCTCCCGTTTCGCCCTCTTGACTAGCTCCACAAATCACACTAGGATCTATACTATTGACACAATTAAATATACATAACTCTTCAGCATCCATTTCACTTTCATCAGGAGCGTCTCCTTTCATATTGCACCCCTCTTCACATGAATCAATATTTGCATTCTGACAAAGGATATCATATTCATCACACCCTTTTACAATACACTCTTGCATACATTCTTCATTCTCATCTTCTGGTTCAGGTTGAGCCTCAACACCACATTCAGACATACAAACATCTTCGCTTCTATTATTCTCAACAACACAAGAATATAAACAAGCACTCTCTTCTGTACTTGGACCACCATAACCATCATCAGGATTTCCCACCATATCTTCAGGACTTAAAACGGCATGCCCAGTTATATCATTAAGTTTTAAATTAAATATAATAAGAAAGGATAACATAATTACCAGTGTAAATATAAATTGCCTCTTTTTCATAATTAAATTTAGAATTACTTATTTAAATAAGTTTTGAAAAA
>CAYUWX010000014.1:0-12949 GCA_964448715.1 Candidatus Woesearchaeota archaeon | reverse complement strand
TATCACCCATTAATAAAAAATAATAATTATCATCATCAGTATTATCAAAAATATAGATATCATGTTCAGAATTATAAGTATAATATGTTCCAGATTGACCAGGAATTAATTCAATACAATTAGGACTATTTATATCTGCACAGGTCAAATCTCCCGGAGATAATCTTACATCGGAGCTAAACAAACTTTTAAAAAAATCAATAATATCATCAAAAAAAGAATTTTCATTTTCACTATCGGCATTTACACTAGAAACAAGAAATAAAATTACAACTAACAACCACAACTTTTTCATAATATAAAAAAACAAAACTCCTATTTAAATATATCTATAAAATCTTATATTTTTATGACTCTAAATGGTTATAAATAAAAATACATTCCATTCCAAATATGGCGATTCATAGAAGCAAAGAGGCTGATGAAATCATAGGCGAAAAAATATGTTGTTCTAATGACGGATTTATCCGATTAGTTGATTATATGGGAACAGATAGTTCAATAGTTCAAGCTGCAAGAGTTAGTTATGGTAAGGGGACAAAAACACTTTTAGAGGATAGAAATTTAATTAGATATCTAATGCGACATAGACATACTACTCCATTTGAAATGGTAGAAATGACTTTTCATGCTAGAATGCCAATATTTGTAGCTAGACAATGGGTTAGACATAGAACTGCAAACATAAATGAATATAGTATGAGATATTCTGAACCCCTAGATATGTACTATTTACCCGAACCAGAAAATATTGCAGAACAAAGCAAAGACAACAAACAAGGAAGAAAACAAGATCCTCTAAATCGGAAAGAAGCAATAAACATAAGGGATGAAATGAATTATAACATGTCTAATAGTTTTGAAACATATAATAAATTTAATCAACAGGGATTAGCAAGAGAATTATCGAGAATTATTCTTCCAACAGGAGCATACACTGAATGGTACTGGAAAAATGATTTACACAACACCTTGCATTTCTTAAATCTTAGAATGGACAAACATGCACAAAAAGAAATAAGAGATTATGCAAATGCTATGTCTACAATAGTAAAAAAAATAGCACCTTTAGCATATGAAGCTTTTGAAGATTATAGATTAAATGCAAAAACTTTTTCAAAACAGGAGATGAAAGCTCTAGATTATATTGTAAATGATTTTCATAGTCAACACGAAATAATCCAAGAAGCAAAACATGCCGGATTAAAAGGAAGAGAATTAAAAGAATTTTTAAATAAATTAAAATGAGCAAATTCATAGTTTTTGAAGGAATAGATGGCAGTGGAAAAACCACCCAAATATTAAAAACAATAGACCTATTAAAAGATTATAAACAAATTTTTGTAACTAAAGAACCAACTGCAAATAGATTAGGAAAACATATTAAAAAACTTCTAAAAGAAGATAATGACCCAAAAGCTAATGCGGAAAAATATGTAGAATTATATACTAAAGATAGAAAATATCACAACAAACAAATTAAAAAACAATTAAATTTAGGAAATATAGTTATTTGTGATAGATACTATTACTCCACTTTAGCATATCAACATGCACAAGGATATAACATTAAAAAAATAATTAACCAATCTTCAAAATTTATTACTCCCGATATTACATTCATAATAGATTTACCTGCAAAAAAAGCAATAGAAAGACTAAAAGCAAGAGGTAAAAAAATTGAAAAATTTGAAAAAGAAAACTTCTTAGAAACCTTAAGGGATAATTATCTAAAAATGCCTGGCTATGGAAAAATTCTAGATAGAAAAAGAAATTCAATTCTAAGTGAAAATATAAAAATCATAGATGGAAATCATAAAAAAGAAAAAGTTTTCGAACAAATAAAAGAAGAATTAAAAAAATTATAAAAAGATTTATAAACAAATTTTTCTAAAATTAAATGTATGTATATTGGAATATATCTTGCAACCATTATCAGTATTTTACATTTTATTAGTGGAATGTTTGTAAAATTCGCAAGAAAATACAAATATAAATTAATGAGTTTATCTGCAGGAATATTATTAGCCATTTTATTTTTAGAATTATTGCCAAGCTTTGCAAAAGAGGCATTAGAAACAAATTATTTATTATTCATATTGCCTTTAATGGGATTTGTAGCATTTCATTCAATGAGATCCTACAATTATAAACATATTAAAACTAATAAAGAATTAAAATCCAGATATAGAAAAAATCACATTCTTGCATTTTTTTTAGAACATTTTATTTTAGGATTTGCATTAGTTATAACTTTTAAAAATCCTGTAATTTCATTATTATTATTTTTACCATTTGTTTTATTAACAATATCTTCATCAATTTTATTAGATATTATAGATAAATCTTCAAAAACTTTAAACATGAAATTATTTTTAGGTTCTTCAACTATTTTTGGTGCAATATTTGGAACCATATTTTCATTTGATAAACTATTATATCTTGGAACATTTGGTTATGCAATTGGTGCATTGCTATACATAATAATAAGAGATCTAATACCTGCAGAAGAAAAAAAGGAAAACATTTTATTTTTTGGCATTGGACTAATTTTAACTTCAATTTTATTATTATTTAAAGGGATAATATGAAAAAATTAATAACTCAAATAATTGTAACTCTATTTATAATTTTAATCATTTTAAATTCAATATTTTTTATTGAGATTTTAGAAAATCAAGATCTAAAGGAATTTTATTTTCAAGATAAAGAATTATCAAATAAATATATAGAAAAAGAAAAAATTCATATGCAAGAGGTTAAAGATTTAACAACAAATTCATTAATTTTTAATTTACTATTAATAGTTCCAATATTTTTCTTAAGAAATTATATTTCATTAAAACAATTAGGAATATTTTTAATAACAATTTCAATTATTTTTTTCATAACAATAATTTTTTTCCAAAAATTTTTCCACCAATTTCACTTATTATTTTTTAATTCAACAAACTGGTTGCTTCCATCAGATTCAGAATTAATAAAAACATACCCATTAACGTTTTTTAAGAATAGATTTATTATTTTTAATTTTCTTATACTCTTTATTGGCATGTTCTCTTTCGGTAGCAGGAGATTGTCCTTCAAAAACTTTTTTAATAAGATATAGGGAAATAATGCACCAAAATATAGCAGCTATTATAACATCAATTATCAGAATCAATTTATTAACCATACTAAAATTTAAAAAAAGAGATATTTAAAACTTCCTATATTAATTTCTTAATCTTTTCTAATTCTTCATTCAAAATTTTAATTTCTTCAATAGTATTATATAAATAAAAACTAGCTCTTGCACTTCCCTTAATATTATTTGCATTATACCAAGAATGTGCGCAATGCATCCCGCTCCTAATCATAATATTTTTACTATGATTTAAAATTCCTGCAACTTCGTGATAATCTATTCCCTTAATATTGAAATTGAATACCCCTCTCTCACCAGAATAACCAACTTCTTCCAAACCTTCTTTATTAATTTCAGAAACTAATTTTTTTTCATGTTTTTCAATATCACTCATTCCAATTTTTTTCAAATATTTAACAGCTTCACCCAAACCAAGAATTCCAGAATAATGTTGTAAACCGGCTTCAAATCTATGGGGTAATTCCTCCAAAACATGGGCATCATAACCAGAATCAATAACAGTTTCCCCACCAACTAAAAAAGATTTCATATCTTCCAATATTTTTTCCTTAGCATATAACACTCCAGTTCCAGTAGGTCCAAGCATTTTATGTCCAGAAAAAGTTAAAAAATCTGCATCCAACTTTTTAACATTGATTTCTTTATGTGGTGCTGCCTGTGCTGCATCAAAATGAACTTTAGTTTTATTATCATGAGCAATTTTAACAATTTCTTTTACAGGCAAAGTATATCCGTCAAAATTAGAAGTATAAACAAAACTGACTAAATCATAATCTTTAACAACTTCTGAAAATTTCTCTAAATCAAAACTAAAATCTTTCTTGCTTCTTAAAACACCATACTTAAATTTTTGCCAAGGAATCAAATTTGAATTATGTTCTCTATCAGTTAACAATACTTTATCAAATTTATATGAATTAGCGAGTAAATTTATGCTCTCAGAAGTATTTTTAGAAAATATAATTTCTTTAGATTTTTTAGCACCTATAAATTTTTGAATATTTTTTCTAGAATTATTAATTTCTTCATCTAATTTTAAACCTAATTTATGAACACTTCTTCCAGCACAAACAGGATAATCAGTATAATACTCATTAATTTTATCAATAACTTGTTTAGGTTTTAAACTCATACAAGCAGAATCAAAATAAATAATATCATTACTTAAAATTGGAAAATCTTTACGAATCTTTTCAACATTCATGTTTCACATGCTCCACAATTACAATCATTCCCACAAACTTCACACTGGCCACCTTCACATAAAGGATCTTCACAATCAACTATTTCTTCATCAGGTACAAATACACAAGAATCAGGATCTGCATCGGGACCAACACAATTATCATACATTACTAAATTATAACCTGCTTGAACTGTAAAAATTAAACTTACAAAAAAGATTATAACAAACAACCATGAAACAACTTCAAAATATTTGTATACCGGTCTAGCCAATTTAGAATTTTTTTGCATTAATTTTCCAATTAATTTAGCTTTTAATCTTACATCTAAGCCAGATTTACATTTTTTTAAAGTAATTCTTCTAAAAACACAATCAAATGCCTCTTTAGCAATTGGTCTATGGCTAGCTGAAAAAATTGCCATAATCCCAAACACTATCATTGCTAATACACAAATCATTATGATAAACAAAATCAATTAGTATAAAAACATTTCTATACTTTTAAAAACAATTAAATAACAATAAAAATATGATTGATCCAATTGCATTACAAATAGGGACCCTACAATTTAGATGGTATGGCATAATTTTTGCATTAGGATTTCTAATGGCAATACCAATTTCAATCAAATTAGGGAAACAAAGAAATATTACAAAAGAACAAATATATGATTATTTTACTTACTTTATTCCATTCTCAGTTATTGGTGCAAGATTAATGTCAGTAATATTGAATTTTCATTTATATCAATATAATTTAATAAAAATATTTTATATTTGGGAAGGGGGAATGGCATTTCATGGAGGATTATTTGGTGCATTTTTAGGAACATATATCTTTTCTAAAAAAAATAAAATTCATTTTTATGATATGTTAGATATTATTGCAATTCCTAGTGCACTTGGATTAGCTTTCGGAAGAATTGGAAATTTTATAAATCAAGAATTTTATGGTAGGCTAACCAATTTACCATGGGGAATAAAATATGATGTAGTAGAAGGAAAAAGACATCCCTCCCAAATATATGAATCTCTAAAGAATTTATTTATTTTCTTTACTCTATTAAACTTTTATCAAATTAAAAAACTTAAAAGAGGGACAATTTTTTGGTTATTTGTATTACTTTATTCAGTTCTAAGATTTATCATAGAATATTTTAAAGAACAACAATTATACATATTTAATCTAACTTATGGACAATTAATAGGAATACCCTTGTTTATATTATCATTAATAATGTTAAAAAAAATAGCAAATGAAAAAACTAGAAAAACTAATAATTAATTTATTAAGAAAAGCAAATTATACAAAAAATGAAAGAGTGGATCAATTATTAGTTAATGTATCTTTATATTCACCATTAGGAATTCTACCAGGAAAAACCCAAGAAAAATATACTGAAAAAGCAGGAATAAGTAAAACTAGGATGCCATATTATTCTGCAGGGGTAGGAATGACTACAGGCCTAATGAAATATTTTTTAGCAGATACAGTTGACGATTATTCTTTAACTGAATTTATAGGAATGCCTGCAAAAGGATTTGCAATGTATTCATTAACAGATTGTTTAATAAGAATGGGATACACAAAAATAAAACAAAAACCTATAGGCACATTACTTATTGAAGGATATTCTAGAACAAAAGATAAAATAAATAAGGGAAATCTTTAAATAATAAATATAGATTTACAAAACCTAACTAATTATCATAAAGGAGGATTAAATTGGTAAAAAAATTAAACAAATGGAAAATTAGTACTTTTGTACTTATTATATTTTTAGCATTATATCTAGGATTAGGAAATTGCGGATTAACATTTGCAACAGGAAATGCGGTTGCAGAAGATGCTATTGAATTTATTAATACAAATTTACTACAAGGTCAAGCAGTAGCAACTTTAGGAGAAGTAACAAAAGAAAGCGGAGTAGTTAAAGCTTCAATAGAAATAGAAGGACAACCTTCAGATCTATACATTTCTAATGATGGAAAATTATTATTTCCTACTGCGATTCCAATGATAGATTTACTTGAAATTCCAGAACAACCTGAACAAATGCTTCCAGAAGTTACAACAAAAACAGATAAACCTGTTGTAGACTTATTTATCATGAGTCATTGTCCATATGGAACTCAGGCAGAAAAAGGAATTTTACCAGTAGCAAATTTATTAGGAAATAATATAGATTTTAATATTAAATTTGTATACTATGCAATGCATCCAACACAAGGAGAAGTTGAAGAACAATTAAATCAATACTGTATTCAAAAAGAACAAAATGATAAATTTCTAGATTACTTAGAATGTTTCTTAGAAGATGGTGATGGTGAAAGATGTTTAGCAGAAACAGGAATTAATACAGATTCATTAACTACTTGTACTGAAACTGCAGATGAAGAATTTGAAATAACTTCAAACTTAGAAGACACATCTTCATGGTTAAGTGGGAATTACCCCTTATTTAATATCCATAAAGAAGAAAATGAACTATATTCAGTAGGAGGATCACCTACATTAGTCGTAAATGGTGAAAAAATAGAAAGAGCACCTAGAGACTCGGTAAGTTTGTTAAAAGTTATTTGTAGTGCATTCAATGAAGCTCCAGCAGAATGTGAAACTGTTCTAGAAGAAGGAACACCTGGACCAGGATTTGGATGGAGTTCAACAGGTAGTAACAACGCAGCCCAATGTGGCTAAATTTTTCTTTTTTTCTTTTTTAGTTACTTTTTTAAACCATTTAAAAACATAAATTCTTATGTGTAAATATTGTAAATTAAAACCTATAATAGAACTTCCTAATAGTAATATCTCTCTTTGCAAATCATGCTTTCTAAAATATTTTGAAAGAAAAGTAAGAAAAACAATTAGACAATATAATTTATTCAATAAAGGAGATACCATAGGAGTGGCCCTCTCGGGTGGAAAAGATTCCATGACTACATTATATGTTTTAAATCAAATAGCAAAAAGACAAAGAACAACAAAACTTATTGCAATTGCAATAGATGAAGGAATAAAAGGATATAGAAACGAAACAATAAAATTTGCAAAAAAAGTTTGTAAAGAAAATAATATTCCTCTAGAAATAGCAAGTTTCAAAAAAGAATATAAAAATAATTTAGATCAAATTCTTAAAAAAAATAAAATAAAACCTTGTACAGTTTGTGGAGTTTTTAGAAGATACTTACTAAATAAAAAAGCACAAGAATTAAAATTGAATGTTTTAGCAACAGGCCATAACTTAGATGATGAGGCTCAATCATTATTAATGAATCAATTCAGAAATAATATGACTGCAACAACAAGGTTAGGTCCAAAAACTGGAATTAAAGCAGATAAAAAATTCATAAGAAGAATCAAACCATTATATTTTTTAACAGAAAAAGAAATTATGACTTATGCATATATTAAAAATTTGGCAACCCCTTGGAATGAATGCCCTTATGCAAAAGATTCATACAGGGATGAAATGAGGAAACTAATAAATAAATTTGATAAAAAATATCCTTCTTCAAAAACATCGATAATCAATTCATTTTTAGAAATATTACCAATACTTAAAAAAAGTTATAAATCGAAAGATCTAAAATATTGTAAAGAATGTGATGAACCATCATCGCAAGAAACATGTCAAACATGTAAACTAATAAAACAAATAAAATGAAAATAAAAGTATACAACGAAAGAGAAAACAAATTTAAAGAAATCAAAGCAACTAACATCCAAGAGATAGTTGAACAACTAAACATAAATTTAGAAGAAGTAATTATAACAAAAAATAACGAATTAACTACAGATAAAACCAAATTAAAGGATGGGGACGAGATAAAATTTCTCTCAGTTATCTCTGGTGGCTAAATCATAAAGCTTAAAAATCAAATTTTATTCTCAAAAAACATGGTATCACTAACTTTTGGCCCAGAATGGTTTTTCCATCAAAGTATAGTATTTGAAGTTATATTTGCAATTATAACTTTATTAGTAGCATTTTATTCATTTAAAATATATAAATTAACAAAAGAAAAAGCACCACTATTACTCGGTTTTGGTTTTTTATCTTTTTCAATTTCATACATCATACAATCTTTTCTAAATTTAGGAATCATGTATAAACTAAGTAAAACAGTTGAAGTATTTCAAGAAGCAAGCAAGGTAATAAATTTAGGATTAAGTGCACAAAATATCCATATATTACTTATGATAACGGGATTAGCAATAATTTCCTATATAAGTTTAAAATCAAAAAATCCAAAAACAATATTATTACTTTTATCTATATCTATTTATTCAATATTCTCAAGTAAAAATCCAGTATTAAATTTTCTTTTTATATCCGTAATATATTTAATATTTATTTCATATTATTATTTAAGTAATTATTCAAAAATTGGAAAAACAAGCGTATTATTAGTATTTCTAACATTTGCATTATTATTATTTAGTAATATTAGTTATATCGTAGCCTTAGAAAAAGAATTATTTTATGTTATGGGTCACTTTTTAGAATTAGCCGCATATATAATAATTTTCATAAATTTAAAAATACTAATGAAAAAATGAGTAAAAAACGAGATAGACTTCAAGTAATATATGATATTCTTGATGTAATAAGGAAAAAAGGAAATAATATCAAACCAACCCATATTTTATACAAATCAAATTTATCTCATCAAATGATGCAATTATATTTAGATGAATTAATGGCAAAGGGATTTGTAATAGAAAATAAACTAGAAAAAGGAAAAACATATTCATTAACAGATAAGGGATTTAATTATTTAGATGAATATCGAATTATTATCAACTTTGTAGACTCATTTGGATTAAATTAAAACAAACTTTTTTAAAGTGTTTCACACATAAAAAAATTCAAAGGAGGAAATAAATGAAACATAAACAATTAATAATAACATTAAGTGTTCTAATACTTTTAATAGGATTAAGTATTTTTATAAATTTTGAAGAATCTAACGAAGAATTAAAATCACCCGAAAAGATTACTAAATCTGAAGAAGGATGGAATTCATTTGAAAATCAATTATCTCACGAAATGAATGTAGATATTATAAGTTCTAAAACTGAAGAACCGCTAATTTCCGGAAGAGTAGAAGAATATCCAAATTATAAAGAAATAGATAATACTTTGATAGTATTTTATTATGAAGGTTGTGGATGGTGTACAAAATATCTTCCAGTATTAGAAAAGATTCAAAAAGAATATCAAAATATAAACATTTATGCACTAGATTTAGGAACAAATAGAGATGTTGCAAATCAATACGGAATAATGGGAACTCCTACAACTATCTTTAATGGAAAATATAAAATAAGTGGATATATGGATCAACCAACTCTTGAAGAATTTATAAATACTTTAATTTAATTTTTTATTTTTTTTATTTAATATAAACGTTTATAAACAATTAATTTTAAACTAATATTATGAAAAGATTGCATGATATTATTGAAGAACATAGAAGATATGAAACTCAAAACGAATCATTAAGAGAAGAATTAACTAAATGGAAAAAGAAAGCAAAATATGATGATTTAACAGGATTATTAAGAAGACAAACGTTTGATGATTTATTAGAAAGATTTGTTAAAAGATCTGAAAAATTTAATCTACCTCTTTCATATATTTTAGTAGACATTGATCATTTTAAAAAAGTAAATGATACATATGGTCATGATGAAGGGGATAAAGTTCTAAAAGAAGTTGCAGAAGTTTTAGCAGACAAATTAAGAGATACAGATTTAGTAGGAACTAAAATTGTAGGAAGATATGGTGGAGAAGAAATGTCAATTCTTTTACCAAATACTGATTTAAAAGGTGCCAAGGTTGTCGGAGAAAGATTAAGAAAATCCATTCAAGAAAGATTTAAGGATACAAAAACTAAAATAACTATTAGTGCAGGAATTTCAACACATAATCCTCATGAATCAATAGAAGAACTTTACAAATCGGCTGATGAAAAATTATACAAGGCAAAAGATTCAGGAAGAAATAAAGTAATATATTAATTACCACATAAATTATCTTTTCTACCATCTAAATAAATATATTTTTTATTACAAGTTTTACAATTCTTTTTTTTCTTAACTTTTATTTTAGAAAAATTATTCTTACTTAAATCAATATAAATTAAATCTTTATCAACTTTCTTTTTAATTAAAAATTTCATTGCCTCACTAACTTGCATGGAAGAAACTAAAGAAGTAATACTATTTAAAACTCCTAAAGTCTCACAATTATCAATAGATCTCAAACCTGAAAAAATACATGAATAACAACCACTAAACACATAACCTTTTTCTTGAACAGCAGATGAAAAAATACATTTTATTTTATTTTTAGAACAATAATCATTTAATAAAAATCTAGTTTGCATATTATCTGTACAATCTAAGACTAAATCTTCTTTTAATTTTTTAATATTTTTATATGTTAAACTTTCAAAATGTTCTTCAATTTTAACTTTAGGATTAATATCTTCTAAATATTTTTTAGCAACCTTAACTTTAGGTTTTCCAACATCTTTCAAATTAAATAAATGCTGCCTTTGTAAATTAGATAACTCTACAAAATCCCTATCGTATAAAACTAAATTTTTAACTCCGCTTCTAACTAATAATTCAGAGGTTAAACTACCTAATGCACCAACTCCAATTATAATAACTTTTGATTTTTCTAATTTTTTCTGAGCCTTTTTGCCAATAACTAACTCTTGTCTCGAATAATCCATAAAGAATCTAAC
This sequence comes from Candidatus Woesearchaeota archaeon, assembly GCA_964448715.1. Classification (GTDB taxonomy): domain Archaea; phylum Nanobdellota; class Nanobdellia; order SCGC-AAA011-G17; family PNOQ01; genus JABIBT01. Next base: position 1,856 of record CAYUWX010000014.1, on the reverse strand, counting down.
AAAAAAATAAACTTTTAAAGGTTTTTATTTACATTTCAAAAAAAATAAATTTTAAATTTTAAATTTCTTAGATTTTTTCCAAATTGAAATATCTCTTAAAAAATTCATAAATTTTTCTTTATTTTTTAAAGAAGTATAAAAAGATACAAAAATTCTATCTTTCCCATAGACAATATGTATTCTAACTTTTTTATTATGAAAATTATTCTGTTTATCTATAAATGTTTTTAAATTTATTTTACTTTTAACTAGTTCTTCTTTCTTATCTACCCAAGTTTCATTATAAGTGAGACAATGATCAATTCCAAAAGCATCAAAAAATAACTTTTCCAAGTTAGAAAGAGTATCATCATTTTTTCGTAAAATTAGATGATTGAATTTTCCATCAGTCTTCAATCCTAATATTTTTAGTTTTTTCATAATTTAACACAAAAAAATAAACTTTTAAACCTTTCCCCATACTCAAAAACATGGTAGAACTATTAGCACCAGTAGGAGATTTTGAAACACTGCAAGCGGCAATAAATGCTAAGGCAGATGCAGTATATTTTGGAATCCAAGGTATAAATATGAGAACAGGTTCTGCAAAAAATTTCAAAAAAGAAGAATTAAAAGAAATAATAACCAAATTACATAAAAACAATATGAATGGATATCTAACTCTAAACACAATTATTTATGATAATGAAATAAATAAAGTAAAAGAGATAATAAAAGAAGCAAAAAAAGCAGAAGTAGATGCAGTTATAGCAACAGACATTGCAACCATACAATTATGTGAAGAACAAAATATGGAAGTACATATGTCTACTCAAATATCAATTTCTAATTATGAAACAATAAAATTCTTTTCAAAATACTCTCCAAGAATAGTTTTAGCAAGAGAATGCACTCTAGAACAAATAAAAGAAATGAAAAATAAAATAAAAAAAGAGAATTTAAACTATAAAGGAAAACAAATAGAATTAGAAACATTCAGTCACGGAGCACTTTGCATATCTTACTCGGGAAGATGTTTTATGTCACAATTCCATAATAAATTATCTGCCAACAGAGGTTTATGTTTACAGGAGTGTAGAAGACAATACAAATTAACAGATTTAGAAAATCCAAAAAAAGAAATGATTTTAGATGGAAATTATGTTCTTTCTTCAAAAGATCTTTGTACACTTCCAATTCTAGATCAATTATTTGATGCAGGAATAGATGTTTTCAAAATTGAAGGTAGGGCAAAAAGTGCAGATTATATTTATACTGTAACAAAAACTTACAAAGAAGCAATAGAACTAATTAAAGAAAATAAATTTACAGATAAAGAAAAACTAATATTACTAAATAAATTAGAAAAGGTATTCAATAGAGGATTCACTACAAATTTCTATTTAGGTTCTCCAACAAATGATGCTTGGACAAAATTTTATGGATCAATAGCTAAAGAGAAAAAGGAAAAAATTGGAGAAGTAACTAATTACTACCCTAAATTAAAAGTTGTTGCAATAAAATTAATTAAAGAATTAAATGAAAATGATAAAATAGAATTTATAGGTAAATCAGTTGGTTTTTACAAAACTAAAGTTAACAATATGAGATTAGAAGATAAAGAAATAAAAAAAGCAAAAAAAGGAGATGAGATATCTTTCAAACTTGATAAAAAATTGAAACAAGGTAATCAAGTATTTCTAATAAAAAAAATAGAATTATCTAAAGAAAAAGAAGAATTACATAAAAAATTTCAAGAAATAATAAAAAATGAATGAGCCCGGGGAGATTCGAACTCCCGACCCCTGCCTTGTAAGGGCAGTGCGCTACCAGACTACGCCACAGGCTCATAACAAAATAGACCTAAATTTAATTTT
>CAYUWX010000013.1:0-14372 GCA_964448715.1 Candidatus Woesearchaeota archaeon | reverse complement strand
GTTGAACAGAGAGGGAGATACAAGAGAAAACACTAGAGTATGTCTTCTAAAGTTTTTTGAACAATATTATTTAAATTTTTTATAACTTCTTGATCTGATTTTAAATTATGTTCAGAAAAATATAATCTTTGGTTTATTTCAAATAATAGTGCATTTGTATTTTTTTGAGGATTTCCAAATATCCTAGTAAGCCCAACTCTTCCTACAAATGGATCATCAATTCTTATTGAAATATTATTTCCAAAATAATTGCTAGCATGTGCTTGAAAAGCCCCATAAAAATTATTTAATAATTCTGGAGTTATTGATTTCATATCATTTGTACCTAAACAAAAATCTGGTCTTTTTTCATCTTCTAATTTTAAATTAATATTTGGTATATTTTCTTCCATAGAGTGAGCATTTAATAAAAATGCTTTTCCATTATTTTTTTTTATTATTGATAATTCATTTTCAATAAACTCAAAATAAGGTTCATAAAAAAATTTAATTAATTTATTTTTTATTGAATTGTTTGGAATTTCTGCATATAAATCATGATTATTGAAACCTTTATCTCTAAAAATATTTAATTTTCCATTTTTGTACTTATCTTTGTTTAAATTTATAACATGTCTATGAATATTTGTTGTTGCCAAAGAAAATTTTGATATATTATAAATTTCATTAACATCTTGATCTATTTCTAAAGGAAATGATGAATCATAATATTTTAAATAATCACAACTTCGAGATGGAATATATTTTCCGCCATGTGGTGCAGCAATTAATGCTTTTGAATTTTCAACTTTTCTAAAATTAAAAATTTTATTTATTTTTTCTAATTTTCCAGTTAATACATTATAATACAAAAAAATCACCCCGTTAATTTTTTTATTAATTTCCAATATGCTTTTGCAGGAATATTTTCTTTATCTTTAAACACCATAGAATGCAAACCAATTGAAGATAAAGTTACTTCACCAATCATTGGTTTATTTCTTTTTCCTATTAAATCTATTCTTGCAACTAATGCTTCTGGAGCAATAAATTCTTTTACTTTTAATGCTAATTTTTCTTCTTCTTTTGTTGGTTGAACTAGTGTTCTTTCAATTTTATCTTGGTGAGAAGTAACATTTGTGATGAAACTTTTTGATTTTTTTTGTATTGAATATTCGATTTCATTATCAAATAAAAATATTGATCTTTCACCATATTCATAAATATCTTCAATAAAACCCTGTACCAATATTTCTGAATCTTTTTGCATAATATCTTCTATGGTTTTATAATTTCCTCCCGGAAATAGTTCTACTCCAAATCCCCCAAACCCATTAACTGGTTTAGTTACATATCCTCCAAATTTTTTTATTAATTCTTGAGATATATCGAATACATCTTCCATAGATTTAGCTAAGTATGTATCTGGAATAGAAATATTATTTTCAAATAAATCTATTAGATATTTTTTTTTATTTTGTCTTGCCCTTAAGACTGTTTTTGTAGGATTTATAGTTGGTAATTTTTGATAATCATGTAAATTTTGTATTGTTTTAGTTATTTTTTTATCTGAATCTCTTATTTCTGAAACATTTCCAAATCCAAGAAAACATAATGCATCTAATGTATTGATATGTTGATTTTCTAATACTTCATTTTTTTGAAGATTATACATTTTTGATACACTTAAATCATCATTTACATATGACCAACAAAGATTATATGGTTCAATTCCTTTTTCTGATAACCCTTTTATTAATGATCCAAATGTTACTGAAGTGGGCCACCCATATTTTATATTAGAATTTAATTCTGAAGAATTATTATTTTCTGAATACATAAATCCTACCTTTAATTTATTTTCCATTTTTTGATTTGTAAAGTTTTTCTGAAAAATCAATTATTTTATCACTAATTTCATCTATTTCTTTTTGATTCATACATGGAACAATCCATTGAGGACAACGAACATTAAGTTCTAAAACTTTTGTATTTTTTAAATCACCATTTAATTCTGGACCCAGAATATCTACTGCAGTTAAATGTAAATTATCTTCTTTTAATTTAGGGGATATTTTTTCTACTATTTCTATGTCTGCATTATTAGGTTGATATGAAATAAATTGTGCTCCTGTTGTTTCATTTCCTCTTATATCTTCTGAAGAAGATATTTTTCCGTAGGATGCAATAATTTCTCCATCTAATAATAATAATCTTCTTTCTAATCCTTCTATCTTTTCTTGTAAAATAAATTGTCTAGGTTCTTCAATTTCTGAATAAATTCCTCCTAATAACAACATATCTAAATGGGAGTCATTAGCTTTATTTTTATCTACTTCCGATACTCCTCTTCCACCTAATCCTGAAATTGGTTTTGCTACAAAAGAATCTGCTTCCTTTAAAATTTGTTTTATTCTAGGTTTATCTTTTGTTATATGGGTAGTTGGTAAAACTTCATTTAAAACAATAGAATCATAAATTTTGGATCCTGCTTTTGAAATTGAATCAGGATCATTAATCATTGCTATATTAGGATATAGTGTTTTTATGCACCTAAGATAATTATTTGCATTATCATCTATTATTATATCTTCTCTTGTTTTTGGGACTGTTCTTGAAAAAATTATATTAAAATCTTTTACTGGTTTTCTAAAATCTAATAATTGATTTTTATCTTTAAAATAACTTGTAAATGATTCAAGGCTTTTTATACTTAATGCATTAGGTTGCCTTCCAATTACGTATAATTCTCCATTATCTACGAAAAAATCCTCAGGATAAACAACATATATATCTTGATCTTTTGCATAAGCGGCATAAATATTATTAATTTCGGTAGATGTTGGGCTTTCTAAATCTCTTTGCTTTGCTATGTATAGTGTACTAAATGTATCATCATTTTTTTTAAAGAATTTTAATGCCATATCTAGGGTAAATTCAATTTATTTAAAAATCTTTGTAAGAGTTTAAGTTTATCAAAAAGAAAGTTTTAAAAGTTAGATATTTTGTCTAATTGATATAGCCCTGTAGTGTAGTGGCCAAGCATCTATGGTTTTGGTCCATAGGACCCAGGTTCGAATCCTGGCGGGGCTATTTCTTTTCATAAGATTTATATATGTTTTATACATTATAATTATGAGGTGTAATTAAATGTCTGAAGAAAAAAAAATTGGAAAAGTATTTAGTTTTTTTAGTAAAATTGGTGTTGCAGCTATAGAGATAACTGATGATAGTATGGCCCTTGGGGATAAAGTACATTTTAAGGGTTCAACTACAGATTTTGAACAAGAAATTGATTCAATGCAAATTGAAGGTGAAGAAGTTCAAGAAGTAAAATTTGGTAAATCTGTAGGAATTAAAGTAAAAGATAGAGTAAGGCCAGGAGATTTGGTTTACAAAGTTATTTAATTTTTTACAAAAGATTTATAAATGCTTAATTTTTTCTTTTTTTAATAGGATAAGTTTGTGAAAGCAAGTTTATACCAGGGATAAATTATTTCTGGGAACATTATAAAAATGGCACGTATGCATTCAAGAAGAAAAGGAAAAAGTGGAAGTACTAAACCTATAGATGCAAAGAAAAAAATTTGGGTGAAGTATGATTCTAAAGAAATAGAAAGTTTAGTTTTAAAATTATATAATTCTGGAATGACTAAGAGTAAAATTGGTTTAACTTTAAGAGATTCTTATGGAGTTCCAAGTGTTAAGTTAATAACTAAAAAAAGCATTGCAAAAATTCTTGAAAAAAATAAAATTAAAGAAGAATTACCAGAGGATTTAAATTTTTTAATTAAAAAAGATATCCAATTAATAAAACATTTAGAAGAAAATAGACATGATCAACCTGCAAGAAGAGGTTTAAGATTAACTGAAAGTAAAATTAATCGATTGGTTAAATATTATAAAAAGACAGGAAAATTATCTAAAACTTGGGTTTATGATAAAGATAAAGCAAAATTATTAGTAGATTAAAATGGCTAAATCAAAAAAAGAAGGAAAAACGAAAAAAGAAGTTAAAAGAAAAACAAATATCGTTTTGAAAAAGAAAAAGAAAAAATGGGTTTCTATTTTGGCCCCTAAAAATTTTGGTGGAAAAGAACTTGGAGAGAGTTTAGTTATAGATTCACAAGAATTGAAAGGTAAAAGATTAAAAATAAGTTTGTCTCATTTAAATAAAGGAAAAAATCCCAACATTAAGGCTATTTTCGAAGTTAAAAATATTGTAGAAGGTAATGGAATTTGTGAAGCTGTTGGTTATTATATTTTAAATAGTTATGCTAGAAGAATTGTTAAAAAAGGAAAAAGTAAAATTTCTAAAACTTTAAAATTAAAAACAAAAGATGATATTAATGTTGTTTTAAAAGTTGTAATGATTACTAGAAAAAAAATTACTCGTGGTCGTTCTAGATATGTTGATGATGAATTAAATAAATTTTTAATTGAAAAAATAGGTAAAAATAGTTTTGATCAAAATTTAGATTCAATTATGAATTATAGTTTTCAAAAAAATGTAAAAGAGCATATGAAAAAAGTTTATCCTGTGGGTGGTTTTGAAATTACTACATTTAAGAAAGCTTAGAAAAGTTTTTAAATTCTATATGTTTTTTATTTTTATGCCTCAGTAGCTCAGCGGTAGAGCATTTGGTTTGTAACCAAAAGGTCGGGAGTTCAAATCTCTCCTGAGGCTTATGTTAATTTGGAAAAAAGAGGTATCTAGAGATTTGTTAGCTTTAGGGGGAATTCCCTTTTTTATTTTAGTTATGGCCAGATCTTTGATTGGAGATTATTTTTTATTTACTTATCAATTATTAATTTCTATTTTGTTGTTTTTTTTAATTGGAAGATTATTTAAAGAATTTAATCGACATTTATCCAGAGTTATTGTTTTGATTGTTTTTACTATTATTTTTTATAATCAATTAATCTATTCTGTGTTTGCTATTTTGATAGGTATTTTTGTTTTGATTAGTTTATTTTATTTGAAAAAAACTAAAAAAGAAATAATTTTTGGTTTATTAATTGGTGGGTTAGTTAGTTTTATTTCTTATTTTTTAGCTCCGTTAATTTAATAAGTTATAATGAATTATTTTTTTTATGAGCTCGTGGCGTAGTGGTAGCGTGTCGCCCTGACTTGGCGGAGGTCGAGGGTTCGATTCCCTCCGAGCTCATATTTTTGAGAAACATTTATAAAGTTAGAAATGAGTTTTTTATCTATGCAAAAAAGAGGTCAAGTAACTATTTTTATTATTGTGGGGATTGTCATTTTAGTAGTGTTTGGTATGTTATTTTTCTTTAGAGGAGAATTATTAAAATCTGATTTTCAATCAGAGTTAGCAAAACTTAAAATTCCGGACCAATTAAAGCCTGCAAAGAGTTATATTGATGATTGTATTGAAGATAGTGTTTTAGTTGCTGCTAGAAATCTTGGTAGTAAGGGTGGTTATTCGAATGTTCCTAAAGATAATATTCCTCGTTCTGTAGTAAATCCCTTTTCAAATTCTTTGGAGATAGGTAATTCTGATGTTGCTTTTTGGTATTATAAATCTACTAATAATATAGACAAGGAACAAATTCCTTTTATTGAAGATATGGAAGAAGATATTAGTAAACATCTTAACGAAAATTTTCTTTATTGTTTAAAAGGTTTAGATTTTTATGTTGAAGAATTATTTGAAATTAGCCAAGCAAATTATGTTGATAGTGAAATTAATATTGAAGATACACATATAGAAGTTATAGTTAATTCTCCAACTGATTTAAGAATTGGGGAGGTTGGTATGTATTTTGAAAAACATTTAGTTGATGTTGAAGTAAATTTGGGTAAATTGTACAAACTTGCTTTGGAAATTTATGAAAAAGAAAAAGAAAAGAAATTTTTAGAAGAATATACTATTGATATGATGGTTGTTTATGATGAAATACCATATTCTAATACTGATTTTGAGTGTAATAGAAAGGTTTGGCAAAAATCTGAAGTTGAAAAAGATTTCAAAAATATAGTTCAAAATAATATGTATGGAATTAGATTGAAAAATTCTGAGTATTATTCTACTCGAAATGATAATGATTATTTTGAAGTTGATGTTTCTGGAAATGGTGTAACTAGTAATTTTGAGTATATGTCTAGCTGGCCATTTTTTATGGAAGTTAATCCAAGTAAAGGAAATTTAATGACTGGAGATCCAATTACTCAAGAAAATTCAGATATTAGTAAGTATTTGAATATGTTTTTTTGTATGAATAATTATCATTTTGTCTATGATGTTAAGTATCCTGTTTTAATTGGATTAAGCGATGATAAAGGATTTAGTTTCCAATTTGCAAATATGGTTGTTATTGATAAAAATACTCCTAGAAAATATGAAGGGGAAATAATTAGTTATGATGATGCTGGAATACTGGGTGAGGAATTTTGTGAAAATAAAATAAATACTATTGATGTAGAAGTTGTTGATGCAAGTAATTATAATAATTTGAATAATGTAGATATATCTTATAGTTGTATGGGTTCTAGTTGTTATATTGGTAGAACTAGTCCTAGTGGATTAGTTAATAAATTTCCCATTTGTATAAATGGGGAGATTCATGCTGATAAACAAGGTTATTTTTCAGTTTCTGAATTATTATCTAGTGATGTAGATTCTAAAACTAGTTTATTATTAGAACCATATTATGAATTAAATGTAGATTTTAGAGTTGTTGATTTAAGAAATGGTGAAATTAGAAATTTAGAAAATGGGGAAGATGCAATATTCCAATTTGAAAATATGGATAATGGTTATGTAACTAGTGTTGTTTCTGGAGTAGACGAAATAATGTTAGTTGCCGGAGATTATTTTGTAACTTCTTATTTAATGAAAGAATTGGATGATCCTATTGAGATTAAAGGACAAACTTATACAGAATGTGTTGATGCTCCTCGTGCAAGTTTGTTAGGTATTTTGGGATTTAAGAAAGAAGAGTGCTTTGAAACTAAAACGGAAGATAGTGAATTAGAAAATTATCTTGCTGGAGGAAGTGCATTTGAATTTAGATTAGATCATACCGGTTTAAAATCTTCTGATGAATTAGTATTGTATGTTGTAGAAGATGATGAACCATCAAATTATAATGAGATGTTTGATATATTTAATAATATTGAAAAAAATGCTTTAAATCAAAATTTTAGGTATCCTGAGTTAAGATGAGAAAAGAAATAGTATTTGCAATGATAAGTATCTTTTTGATAGTTAGTATGCCCATGGGTTCTTATGCCTTTCTAGATGATTTCGATTTAAATAAAGATAGAGAAGATCTTGGAGAAATAGTTTTAGTAAATGTAGATAAATATGAACCAACCACAATAAGTTCAGATTATATTAGGAATAAACATTTTCCAGTTTATGTTCATTTGTCTGGAACTACTGCTGAAGGAATGTTATTTGGTTCTCAAGATTCTTCTGGTTTAGAAACTGTTTTTGGTGATTTAAAAGTTAAAGATTTTAGAATTATTAGACAATCTCTATCTAGGTATGTTTATGATGTTCAAGAGGTTCCTCCAAGATATGGATATAATGTAAATCCTGACGGAACAATGGATCTTGGTTATCTTAAGCTTTATTTGAAAAGAATGCCTGTTGAAGAACAAATACCTGATGTAATTGATATTAATTTAACTGCAAGATTTGAATTTGATAGAGAATCTAGTTTTGGAGTTTATGGAAAACATGATTTATTTTTTGATAATGATAATAAGAATAGAGATATTTGGGATGGGCGTGCTAATTTAGAGTTTGTTGGCCTTAATAAAGCTGGAAAATTAGAATTTAGATTATTAGATAGATCGGGTCATCAAATAGATAAATTTAGTTTAACAAAAGGAAATTCACATACTAGTTCTCTACATGATGGACCTTTATTTTTAGGCAATAAAGTAAGGTTTCAAGTAAAAGATGTTTATGGTTCTGGAAGAATTGCCATTATGGATATAGCTGGTCTTGTCGGAGATTCTGAGTTAATTGAAGGAATGAATTTATTTCCTGGAAGTGATTGGATAATTTATGATATTGGGGACGATGAAGTTATATTAAAAGACGAAGAAACTTTAGAAAGTATTGAATTGAATACTGGAAGTGTTTCTGATAATGTAATTGTTAATTGTGATGAAATTTCTTTAGTTAATTTTGATAATAATTATATAAATGATTTAAATAATTTTAGTGTAGATAATAAAATTAATACAATAATTGTAAGAGAATATAAAAATAAATTTTATTGTAGTGCTATAAAAGAATATCAGAAAGCATTAGAAAATTCTGTTGGCGAAGAAGAAAATAAAATTTATTATAATCTTGGAAGAACTTATGAAAAAATTCATGATTTAGAGAATGCTTTGAAAGCATATATGAATGTAGATGAAAATTCCAAAGTTTATTTTAGTAAAAATGTTGGTGATGAAATTATTCAAGTAAATTCACTTTATGAATCTGGAATAAAGGGATATATTTTCGTAGATAATAAAAGAGTAATTTTGAAAGAAATAAAGTCATTTGATAAGGATAATTCTGTAGATTTGAAAATAAGTGGAAAAGTAGAAAAATATAATTTAGGAGATACTATAATTGATAATTGTACTTATGATAATAAAAAATGTGAATGGAAAATTAGTGATATAAAATATAATTATATTAAAATTAAAAGAGTTGGAACGGATGTTGATGAAGAAACTATAGGTGTTGGAGAAACAGAATTAATTCAGTATAAAGATGATCCAGAAATTAAAACTATGAGTATTATGGTTGAAAAAATAGATAGTCCTGTTAGAACTGTTGTTAGAGTATTACCTGGAGATGGAAGAAATTATGGGGAAAGTCATTTTACATTACATTTGCCTGTTGAAAAATCTTTGATACAGTGGACACCTGAGCAAATAGATAATATGATTAATTCTACCCATAGTAAAATACAAAAATTAGATAAAATTATTGATAAATTGGGCGGTTTTATTAGAACAATGAAAGTTGCTTGTTTTTCAGTATTTACAATTTTGTCTATAAAAAATGCATTTTTTGAAAATAATCTGGGTAGAAGAGAAGTAGTTAAGGAATATTATGAAAAATGTTATGATGAAGTTAGAGAAGAAAGATATAATAAAATTGATAATTGCATGGATGAGTATGGCCCTAAAATTGATGTTGCTGCAGAATCTAGATCAAATGCTATTGGGCAAGCAGATAAATTAATGAAAAATTTTGATTCTAATAATCCAAATCCTCAGATAGCTCGACAATTAAGAGTTAGTCACGATGATTTAAAACTTTTAACTAAGTATGGTGAGGCAACCGGTTATGATGCTGAGAAAATTCAAGAATTAGTTAAATTAAGTTATTATAATAATACAAATTTAAAATTACAAATTGATTCTGATTTTTTTGTTTTTAGTAATTTAGATGATGTTAAAACTATTGATCGGAATTCTAATTTAGATGATTCTCAAAAGATTATACAAATAGATTCTTTATTTAATCCTTCAGATTATGGGAAAACATCAGATATTAATTCTATTGGAGAAGAAAGTGTTGGGACAACATTGGGTGATAATGGATATACTACAACTAATTTAGTTAATACCCAAAGAATAGTTGATGGAAAGGTTTGGGATGGAAAGAATTGGGTATATGTTATTCCGGTTGAAATAGGTGGTGAACAAATTTCTGCTAAAGGTTATCCATTATACCAAGTTGAAGGAAATAAAAATAAATTATATTATGATATGACTGCTCAAGGAAGTTATGTTTCTGATACATATTATGATACTGAAAATGCAGAAAATATAAATTATTATGATAAAAATAATAGGTTGTGGATATTTGCCCATAAATTTAGAGAAGGTTTATTTGAAAATGCGGATAAAGCAAATTATGTGGTAGTTGATTATAATGATGAGGGTACAAGAAGTTATAGTGTTCTTAATGTTGGAACAAATGGTAGAATAGATATTGGTAAGGATGATTTAGGTGATGACCATACTATTATTACTTCCGAAATGCTAGATAATAGAATAATTTCTGGAAGAAATGAAGCATTACAATATAATTTTATTAGAGTAAAACAAGATATTGATAGAGAGTATGATAAAAGAAATAGGGAAAGGTTTGTTGAAAATGGATATAAAACACCTAATGGATATTTACAAAGTGATTTAATGAAAAAAACAGCTTTCAGAGTTAGTGATTCATGTTATAATCATATGAGTTTTGGAGATTGTAAAATACTTTATAATTTCTGTGATCCAGTAATGTGTCCTCCGTCTAGATTTGATTTAGGTGGAAGATGGGATATTGATAATGTTATAGGTTCTGGAATAATTGGAAGTTTAGTTCTTGGTTGGGGTAATAATGTTACTTTACCAATTTGTTTAAGTGGTGTGCATGCTGGTTTAGATAATATAAGAAGTAAATTTCAGGGTTTTGAAGATTGTTTACAAAAAGCTAAATCTAGTGGAGAGAGTGTTGGAATTTGTAATGTTATTAGAAGTCTTTACATGTGTGAAATTTTATGGAGAGAGGCTTTATCTATTTTTGGAAGCATAGGAAAATTAAGTGATGTTGTTGCACAAAAAATATTTGGTATTGGTGGAAATGATGGTGGAGAATATATGAATTTTAAACAAAGTTGGAGTTATTTACAAGATAGTATGAGTTTCTTTACTTCTAGCTATGCAAGTAGTGCTTTTGCTTCTTATAATGCAAGAAATGCAGGAGAATTTGGAAGTCAAGTATGTAAGGCTGCTATTTATGGAAAACAACCTGGTGGAGGAGATTTTATTGGCCAGTTATTGGAACCAACTAGTCCATATCAATATACTGGATGGTTTGATGAATTACCTTATGCTTCTGCAGATGAAGGAGTTTCAGTGTATAGAATTTATTATCATATTTATGCTGGAAGAGACGAGGATGTTTATTATAGAGTTTATTTGAAGGGTCCTGGTTTGAGAAATTTAATGGTTACAAATCCTGAAAGAATACTTAGTACTGGTTATTTGAAACGTGGAGATTATAAGGATGGAAGCTATACTGTAACTGGACAAAATGGATATAATCAAATGTGTGTTATGATTAATAATTATGAAAAATGTGGTTTCGGAAAAGTAAGTAGTGAGTTTTCATTAAATTATTTGAATGATATGATGGTTGAAGATGAAGCAAATCGTCAAATTAATTCTATAGAAGATTGTTCACCAGATAATCCTAGATTAACTCCAAGTATGGGAAGTTTGACAACACCTGCAGAACACGGATTAGTTGAAACTGGAATTGTAAGAGTTTGTTCTAGTTATGATCTAGATGGAGATGATAGTAGATGGCAATATGTTGGTGTTTGTGGTAAGGATGAAATGGGTGTTGATCATGGTAGTTGTTATATGGATACAAACACAGTTAGTTTGAATGATTTAAGTAAGAGAAATTCTGTTATGGCTGAAATAGATTCAAGAGATCTTGATAATATTACTAGAATAACTATCGAAAAAGGAAATGTTAGTTTGTTGGATTATATGGATAAGGAAAATGATAGATTGATTAATAACGAAAATATTGGTGAATTAATTGATCATGCTAAAAAATATGGTAATCAATTAGATAGTTTTGAAAATACAATACATTCGGGTAGGGTACATAAACAAATTGGAAGAATTTTTGAGAAGATTGGTGATTTGTTGTTTGAAAAATTACCAGAGGCTGAACAAGCTATGGGGGAAGGTAGATTGACTGATATTAGTGGAGATATTATTGATATGAATTATGTTCCTGATTATTTGAAAATTCAAATTGATCTTAGTCAAAGTATAGATCCAAAAACTAAATGGGAAAATAGAGTATGGGGTGGATGGTTATATAGCATAAAAGAAAAAGATTTTGATAGTGGCCTAAATTTAATTTTTAATAAGTCTAAGGAATATTATTTAGTACCTGAATCTAATTTTAAACAATTAAAAATAACATGTAATGGAGAAGATGAAGAGTATATTCCTAAAGATGAATTTAGTAACATGAATTATAATCAATTTAAATCTAAAGTTTTGATTTTTTGTAGTAGTGAAGTTATTACTGAAAATAAAGAAGAGTGCGAATTAGAATTAATAACTGGAAAATCTAATTTTATTGGAAATGAAATAATTGTTCATAAAGATTTTGTTAGTGGTATTGAAAGAATTAATGATTATGCGGAACAAAATAATGTAAAAATTTTTGTTACTAGTTCTTTTAGAAAAGAAAATGATGATTCGGGAAATACTGTTGTAACACCTGATGAAAAATCAAATCATTTAGTTGGTCATGCAATAGATATGAATGTTAAATATGGAAATAATTATTATAATAATTGTAATTCTACTTGTCTTGCTAGTTCACCATTACCTCAAGGGGTAGCCGGTTTTATACAAAATGTAAAAGGCGACTCTAATTTAAGATGGGGAGGTGATTTTACTGAAAAAGATGTAGTGCATATAGATGACCATTATAATGTAGATTTACAAAAGTGGAATGAATTATATATTAGCATAATTAATAGTGATTGTTATAAAAATCTTAATTTAATTTCTTCTAAAATTAATATTTGTGAAGAATTAAGTGAAGATCAATGCATGGATTATGAGTTATGTTTTTTAAAAGAAGATAGATTTATTTTTGATGCTTGGGCAAAGGATGATTGTAAATCTTGTTTAGAGTTAGAAAAATGTTCACAATTAAAAAATATTGATGATTGTGGAAAAGAAAGTTGTAAAAGTATAAATAAATTAAATTGTATTTGGGATTATAGTGGAAATGGCAAATGTAGAGAATGGTCTGAATCAGAAGCTATTATGCCTTCGGGAAATAATAAGGTATCTCAAAATGTTCAATATTCTGATTGTTCTAAATATGTTAAGGAAATTGAAAAATATTCAATTGAATACGGAGTAAATCCTATTTTAATGATGGCTATGATGATGCAAGAGAGTTCTTGTGATCCAAATGCTTGTAGTGAAGATAATAATTGTATGGGTTTAATGCAAATAACTAAAGGTGCTTATGAGAGCGATTGCACTAATATCTCTAATAGTTATGAAGAAATTAAAAATTTAAATAATTATAAACAAAATATAAAATGTGGTATAAAACATTTTAAAACTAAATATAATGAATATAAAAAAGGAGTAAATAAAAGTTGGTCTTATATTAATGTTTTAGAATTCAAATCTATTGTTGATAAGTGTATTAATTCTTATCCTAAATATGGATTTTATGTTGAAAATGAAGCTGCTTTAAGAGCATATAATGGATGGGGTTGTGGTCGTGGTGCTGATGTGGATTATGTTGAAAATGTAAATACGAAAAAGGAGATTGCTTTAGAGATAATTAAAAATGAAAGTGAAGAATGGACCGAACATAATATTTCTGTTTCTAATTTAGTTAATAATATTATTTTTGTTGAAGAAAAACATAGAGATTTTGGAGATACAATTGTAGATTCTTGGATTGGGGGAATATTTGGAAATTCTGTAAAAAGAAGTTATGGTCCTGCACAAGTTCAACCTCAAACATTAAGTGATTCAATAAAGAGTATAAGAGAAGAAAATTTATCAAATCAAAATTATCCTTTAAATCATGAATTTGAAAGTTTTACAGCTGAAAATAGTCAGTATATGGATTTTGATCAATTAAGTGATGGAGAAAAAAAACAATATATTAAAGATAATCCCGAATTATCTGCAGGTTTAGTTTTTTTTGGTAAACTGATTAATTCATTAAATAGGCATCCTGAGCGAAAAAATAATACCCATAAATTATTTGCAGTTTTAACTTATAGGGGATCAGGAGATATTATTTTTGCTCAAAATGAACTTACGGGAGGAAATTTAAGTGAATGGGGTGATCATATGTTAAATAATTTAGTTGTAAAATTAAAAGAAGATGATTATTATAATGATTTATTAAATCAATCAGAAGTTAAAAAATTAATTGAAAATTCTTATCATGAATTGAATATTTTGAGAGGTTAATAAAATGCAGGGAACAGGACTCGAACCTGCGTAGGCACTAAGCCACTAGGTTTCCTATGTCCTTTTCAGAACAGCCTAAGCTTAGCCAATTATTTCTAATTTCTAGCCCGTTTGACCACTCCGGCATCCCTGCGTATTTTTTCTAGCTTTTTGATATTTTTTAAAGGTATCGTTTTGAGAAAAGTATTTATCGATGATTTTCTTATTCTGTTCCCATAATATTCTTTATTGTATTTTTTATTTATCCATGATTCCTTAGAGTTTTCTATCTCAATTGAATTAAGGTGATTATGTATTTGATTCATTAACTCTTTGCTCGCACTGCAATAACCTATGCTGTTTCTTCGTATCCCTCCATCAGTATCGAATA
>CAYUWX010000012.1:0-16009 GCA_964448715.1 Candidatus Woesearchaeota archaeon | reverse complement strand
CAGTATAAATCACAATATATTTGATATTTTTTCATAAATTTAAGAATATTATTCACTTTAAAATTTTACCTATTAGAAATATTTAAATATTTCATAAATAAAAAATTATTATGAAAGTTAGTATTATCTCTGAAGGAGAAGGTATGTGTGCTGCTTATTCGTTAGGAGTTTTAGATGCATTATATTCACACTTTGGTTTGAAAAGAGTAGATTATGTATCTGGTTCTTCTGGAAGTTTACCATTGCTTGCTTATTATGTTTCTGGTCAATTTTCTTTGGCTAAAGATAGGGGAATAGAATTATTATCTAATCCTAAAATGATTAGATTAGATCATTTACCTAAAAGACAAAATATTGTTGATGTGGATTATATGGTGGATAAAATATTTAAGAAAAAACTCCCACTAAACATAAAAAAATTGAAAAAATCTAAAACTAAATTTATTGTTCCGGTAATAGAAGTTGAAACTGGTGAATTAAAATATTTTAACAATAGATCAAAATATGATTTTTTTGAAATTTTAAGGGCAGGAATGGCTGAGGCATTTTTATATAATAAATCTGTAAAAATTGGTAAAAAATTTTATTTTGATGGTGCTTATGGTGATCCTATTCCTGTTTCAGTTGGAGGTATAAAAAATTCAAAAAAAATAATAATTGTAACTAAGGATATGACATTTTCAAATAAATTAGAAAGATTTTTTTCGAAAATTTTTAAATCTAGATTTGAAGATGGAAAATATAATGCCTTGCAACAAAAATATCATGTTTATAGGGAAAAGATGAAGGAAATAAAAAAATTAAATAAAAATAAAAATAATATTGTAATTAAAATTAAAAAAAACTATCTTCTTTTTGATAATAGGAAATCTGTTTTAGAAAAACTTAGAAAAACTGGATTTGAAGATACAATCCATAACAAAGAAATCTTATCATTAATTGAAAATATGAAAAAATCTAAGAAAAGAGAATTTTATTTTTCAGATTAATTAAATTTATAAACTAAGTTGATTCATATTTATTAGACGTTTTGACCGACGCCTTTTGATCTATGTATAAACTAGAGATGAAAAAAGGACACAGAAACGTCGTTCATTTTCTTTAGAAAACTTTATATATTAATTTTCTTTTTATTGATTATGAAAAAAAGTATATTAGTTATATTTGGAATATTTACTTTGTTGGCTTTACCTACTGGATTATTATTTAACTCTGATGGTAATATCCCATTAGGAATGGTTATTTTAGATGTTGCCGAAGATACTGCAGAAGAAGTTATTGATGTTGGAAAACCTTTAGCACCAAAGGAACCTAAAAAAGTAGAAGCAGTTGAAGAAAAATCTGAAGAAAAAACAAAAAGTAAAGAAGATAATTCTGATGAAAAAGAATTAATTCTTGTTGAAAAAAAAGTTACTAAAGAAGAACCTACTGAAGAAAAAGTAGAAGAGTCAAAAAAATCATCATCTGGTGAAAGTTCTTCTTCATCAAAAAAGAAAAAATCTTTGCCTAGTTGTTCTGATTATGTAGATAATAATATTAATTATTTTAAAAAAGGAACTTGCAAGGATGATCGTGGAAAATTTATGAATAAAAAGTATCCTGAAGATTATTGTGATGGGGATAATAAAATGGTAATGGAATTTGCCTGTTCTGAGAAAAATTCTTGTGAAGGTTCATGGTATGTATGTCCAAATGGTTGTGAAAATGGTGCTTGTATTTTAGAAGAAAAACAAGAAGAATTACAACCCGATATTAATTTAGTATCTTTAGATTCAAAAAATAATAAAATTGTAACAAATGTTAAAAATATTGGAACTAAATCTAGCGATTTTAAACTTAAAATAACTTCTGGGAATGAAAGCTATATTTCGGATGTTGACTATAATGTTAAACCGGGAGAATTAATTGAAGTTGAATTAGATTCTTCAAATATAAACATTGATTCAGAGTATAGTGTTGAAGTTTTATCAGAAGATGATCAAAATTTAGATAATAATGTAAAAAATAGTGTTTTGAAAAAAGAAAATGTAGTTGAAATTACGGGTAATGTTGTTGTGGAAAAGAAAGAAAAAGAAAATATCTTTCAAAAAATAACAAACTTTTTAAGGGAGGTATTCTTTAATTAAATATGAAACGAACAAGTATTGTTTTAGTTTTAATTATTATTGTAGCTATCGGTCTAGGTTCACTTATATTTTTTGATGAATATCAATATGCATCATTCACAGGG
Organism: Candidatus Woesearchaeota archaeon; assembly: GCA_964448715.1. Taxonomy (GTDB): domain Archaea; phylum Nanobdellota; class Nanobdellia; order SCGC-AAA011-G17; family PNOQ01; genus JABIBT01. The sequence continues at coordinate 13,779 of CAYUWX010000012.1, read as the reverse complement.
GAAGCAATTTCAGAAGGATTTAATATTGAAGAAGTTGATGAAAAAATAAATCCTATAGCAGCCGCAATTTTAACGACTAATGATGACGATATGTTAGAAGATGTTTCAGGTTCCTTAATTGAAAAAGATGAAATTTTTACTAATATTCAACCAACTTCTATTCCTGGTAATGATGGGGACCATTATTTATATTTAGATTTTGATAAAAATATAGCTATTTTATCATTTTATATGAAAAAAATTGGAGATGATGCTACTTTTGAAATATGGGGTCCAAATAAGAAAGTTGGGGAGGGTTCATTAAGTGATGAATATCAATGGTATAGTTTTGATGTTTCATTTAAAGAAATGAGCTCAGATAAATATGCATTATATAATTTTGGTGGTGGTAATGGGGAAATTATTATAGATCAAATCTACGCTATGCCACAACAAAAAGCGGGAATTGCTAAACATATAACTGGTATGTAATTACTTTTCTTTAATTTTTTTATCTTTTAATTTTTCAAAGTATTCTTCTGAAGAAAATTCTTTCTTTTTTTGTTTTTCTGGATCTGATGTTTTTTCTATAATTTCTGAAATTAGTGTATCTTTTAGATATGCATTTCTTTTAAAAAATTCCTTTCTCTCTTCTTCTTTTTGTTTTTTAATTTCTTCGTCCTTTAATTCTTCTACGAATTCTTCTGAGGAAAATTTTTCACTCATTTTTCTATAAAATGTATACTTTTCTATATATTTAATTATTTATATCTTCAAATAGTATTATTTTTTACAATAAAATTTATAAACAATTTAGTATAAAATATATGAAATGGGAAGTTTTAAGATAAAAGCAGTAAAAATGAACTGTAGAAACTGTGATAGTGAAGTTTTTTCTGATGAATTTAAATTAGATACATTAAAAGGAGTAATGATTTGCCCAAATTGTGAAAATAAAATTAAAACTCAAAAAATAAAGAAAGATATTGAAACTAAACCTGTTGAAAAAAAACCTGTGGGTTGGGACGATATTGATGACTATCTTGAAAAAAAATTCAAAGAAAAAAATGATGATAAAGAAATAGATTTATCAAATCCTTATAAAAATTTAACTTGTGAAAAATGTGAATACAAATTTAGATATAATGTTGCAAAACAATGGCCAAATGTTTGCCCTAGCTGTTCTAAAAAAATTTAAATATAATCTTTTTTTGAATCTTTTTCTTTAAAATTTTTCTTAAAAAATTTTATCATTATTTGATTATCTGCTGTTTTATATGCTAATAAGGATTCATTTAATATTCCTCTTTTTAGAAATTCATCACCCATCATGTTTAATTTAGTTTGATTTTTTGCCGCAGAATAAGCCTTTAATGCAACTTTTAATTGATTTTGTCCATTGGCCATATCTCCTGTCTTTATTAATTTTTCTTGATTATTTATTGCTGAAAAAACTTCGATTGCAAATTCAAAATTTTGCCGATTTAAACAATAATCTCCTATTTTATTCAATTTTTCAGGATCATTAAGTGCTATAAAACCTTTAATTGCCTCAATTATATGCCCGTCATTTAAACATTTTTCAGCAGATTTTTCTAATCTTTCTTTATCTCCTGCTAATGCATATGCTTCTATTGCTAAACTATATAGGCCTCTTCTAAAATTTGCATCCCCTGTTTCTACTAATTTTCGATTATTTTTAATTAATTTGAATATTTTGAGTGCTTCTTGTGTACTTCCACGTTTTAGATATTCATCGCCGGCAGCAGTTAATAATTTTGTTTTCATAGATTCATTAAACATTGATAAATCTAGATTATCTAGTCCTTTTTTAATTAGAATTGGGATAATTTGTCTAAATTGATTATCATCTTCCTTAGATCGATCTTCCATAATTTTTGAAATATCTTTTTTTAATTCTTCCATAAAAAAATATGAATTTAATTAGTATATAAACTTTTATATAGTGTATTAATATCTCTATTTTATGGGAATTGAAAGAGTAGATGGAATTGAAGATGTTTTAGTTTCTGAAAAATATTATTCTAAGGATTTGGATAAAATTTTAGATAAAATTAATGATGAAAATACTATTTTAATTCCAAGAAATTTTAATAATGAAGAAAAATATGTTGCAATAATGGGCATTTATAGTTTATTGAAAAAATATAAATCAAATGAAAATTCTTCTGAAGCTTATGTTTTTAGAAATGATGATATTGGTTTTAAATTTGCCGCAGAATATGCCGGATTAAAAGAAAATAATTTAGTTTTAAATTACATTGATGGATTAAATGTAAATTTAAAAAAAATAAAAGATTTTTAACCTAATCTTGGTTCTTCTGGTTCTTCTGGTTCTTCTTTAGCTGCTGCTTCTTGTTGTTTTTTTGCTTCAGCTTCTAAATCTACACCAAGTTTTTTTAGTTCTTCCATATGCATTTTAATGAATTGATCTACAACTCCAACCATTTTTGCTAATTCTTGTCTTTCTTTACTTAGAGTAGCTAATGCACCTTTATGGTATCCTATTAATTCTTCATTGGCCATTTTCGAATTTGGAAATCTGTTTAATTATTGCTTGATTAATAAAATCTTTTTCATCTGCAAATAATTTTGTAGATATAACTATTTTTCTTATGTTATCTATTAATTGTTTTGATAATTCTATCGTTTCAGTTTCCATTTTTTACCTCCTTTTTGTTTTTTTAAACTTTGAATATCCTGCAATTATTGTTAAGATAGCTGTTAGGGTTAATAAGAACTTTATAAAATCTACTGGTAATTCTTGTTCTTTAGGTTGTTCTTCTATTGGTTCTATTTGTTCAACAACTTTGAATAAATCACTACTAGTTGCTATTTGATTTTCATATGTTAAAATACATGTATAAACATAATTTCCAATTTCTGCATCTTCTGGAATTATCATTGGCCTTTGTATTTCAGTTTGATTATATACTGCCAAGGTTTCATGGAAGAAATCGAACATTGTTCCACCCATATTTTCAATTTGACAATCTATAAATGCATCAACCGGTTTTAGAGTCCCCATATTGTACAAAATTATATCGGATATAATTTCTTCCCCTTTATGAACTTGTAAATAATCTTCAAGTAAAGTTACTTTTATATCAAAAAGTGCAAACCTGTCATCTTTATTAGAAGAACTTGTTTCTTCTTGTTTTGTTGAGAATTTTTGTATTTGTGAATGGATTATTTCTCCATGTTCATCTGTAACAGAAACTTTCCAATAGTATTCCTTATTATATTCTAAATCATCTTTAATAAATAATTTATTAATTAAATTAGATGTTATTGGATTTTCTAAATCATTTAAATAAAATGAATAAGTTAATTCATCATTATCTATATCTTCAGCTTCCCAAGAAAATGCAACACTTATTGGTAAATTTTGTGAATTATTTTCAGGTTGTAAATTCAAAATACTTGGTGCAAAATTTGGTGAATTCCCTGTTGTAAATTTCCATATTGGGCCCATTATTTCTTCAAGTTCATCACTTATTTTAATTTGCCAAAAATATTCTTCATTATAAGATAAGTTATTTAATTGAAAATTGCTAGTATTTTGGTTTTCTGAAATTAATTCTAAATCTGATAAATTTCCTAGATATACTGAATAAATTAGTTGATCGTTATTTTGATCCTCTCCACTCCAAGATAAAGTAGGATTAATAGAAATATTTAAAGAATTATTTTCAGGACTCATATATTCAATTGCAGGAGGATAATTTGGTTCTTGTTCTGTTGTAAATTGATATATCTCGCTTTCTGATTCTGCACTAAACATATCTTTTGATATTATCTTCCATTGATAAGTTGTTAAATAATCTAAATTTGATAACATATAATTTGTATCTTCTGAATCTGATAGTATTGGATTTTCTAAATCATTTAAATAAATATCATATTTTAATGATTCTGGTTCTTCATCTTGATCTTCTCCTACCCAATTTAAATTGACATAAGTTATAGGTAAATTTTCTTCATTATTTTGAGGATTAGAATAAATTACTATTGGATCAGAATTACATTCTTGTATTCTAACACATCTCTTCAATATACATTCATTTTGTGTTGATCTTGAAGATGTTGTTTCTTCTTTTTTTGAAATTTTTTCTTCTGTAGAAGGTTCTGTTTCTTCTATATTTTCGTCTTCTTGAGATTCTTCAATAACTTTTTCCTTTATTTTTGGTTCAGAAAGGGATTTTTCTTTTATTTCTGGGCTTAACATAGGTTCTTCCATTACTTCTAGTTCATCTTCTTGGCATTCTTTTATTTGAAGCATTTCGTAATCTTTACATGCCGAAAGTCCACAAGCCATATTTTCCCAACCAGTATCTTCTGGACTAAGAATTGGTTTTTGAGTAAAAATAATTATTGAAATTAAAATTAATAATGCTACAACTATTATAACCTCTTTTTTAGTTATTTTCATTTTTTAGTAAAAAGGCCAAGCTGAGTGACCGTACTGTATTAATAAATCGAATTTTAAATCTTTTAAACCTATTGGTGTATCACACGCACCCCAACATGAACCTAACCAAATGATTATTTTTGCATCAGTATTTTTCTCTAAATATTTAGTTATTTTTGTTGCTTGCGGCTTTAATCCATCTGGTAATTGTAAACAAACTAATTTAGCTTTTTCTTTTTCAATTTTTTTTGCTAAATTATCTAATTCTAGTTGATATTCCATATATTTGTTTAATTTGATAGTTTTTTAAATATTGTGATTATTAATAATATATGGTTACAAAAAAATTAAGTATTCCTCAGCTTGATAAACTTACAATTGAACTGTATAATGAATTTTACAAAAAAAATAAGTTACTATTCAAGGAAAATTTAGAGGAATATTTTAGAAAGGCTAATCTGTATGTTGAAAACAAAATTTATCAAGAAATTTATTTTAAAAATTAATCTGAATCTATTGGTAATTTGGTTATATGGTTGCAATCCTTACATTTGAAAAGACCTTTATCTAAAATTACTCTTTTTGATTTACATTTCAGACATATTTTCATTTTAATTTAAATAATTCTGTCAAATTTAATTCTAAGGTAGCAATTGGAACTTCTAAAGAGAAGTTTTCTAAAACTTTTGGCGAAATTTCTCCTAAATATGCTATGTTTTTTCCTTTGTAAGATATTCTTCCAACTCTCCCTGGAATAAATGAATCGTGTTCAATCTCTTTTGTTTCATATTCTATATCTAAAGCTGAAAAAATTACATCTAGTATTTGTTTAATATCTGTGAATGTTATTTTTGATCCTGCTAATAATACTCCAAGTCTTGTTTTTTCTTTAGGTGTGAAAACATTTCCTGCTTCAAATATTTTTTGAGGATATTCATATTGTTTATTGTTTTTTAGAACTTCTAGTAATGAAGGAGTCATCCAGGATCTCAAAACATTGTAATCTTCATTAAGTGCATTTTCTACTTCAACTAAATTCATTTTTATATTCATATTTTTTGTTTGATTATTTTTGTTTGTTAGATTATAAGTATTTGTTTCTATTAATTTTAAATTTGTTAGAATGTTACAGATTTTATTTTTGAATTTTTCAAACTCGTTTTCATTTGCTATTGTTGAAACATTTGGTATTTCTGGTTCGAAATTTTCATATCCATATGCAATTGCTAATTCTTCTACTAAATCTATTTCCGATATTATATCTGTCCTGTATGATGGAATAAGTGCATATCCTTTTGAATAACCTAAACCCATTTTAGGTAATAATTCTTTAATATTATTTTCAGTTAAATTTAAACCAAGAATTTTATTAGCATAATTTTTGTTTATTTTTAATTTTCTTTCTTTTAGATCTGGATAAAATTTATTATCAATTTTTACTTGGTAAATTTTTCCATTTCTATCTGCCAAGGATGTTATTAAAATATTAAGTGCTTCTTGACATGCTTTTAGATCAGTTCCAGTAACATCGATGAATAAATTTTTTGCTTTTTCATCTACTTTTGTTTCTTCAGAATTAATTATTGGTGGCATAGATAAAACCTGATTATTTACATCTAACCAAATTGGATATTCTTTGAAATCTTCTAATAAGTGTTTAAATTCTCTACCTTTAGGATGTTTTTCTAATATTTCTTTTAATGAATATTCTTTTTTAGATTCTAAGGGCGTAAATTTAAAATTTGTTGGTTTAGTTGTGTATATTAAAGGGAATTTTATTGTATCTAAATTATATACTCCTATTGAAATCTTTTTTCTATTTCTCCCATGAGAAATATGAAGTTTTTCTTGAACTTGCATTAAAGATTGTATTGCTGCATTATCTAGTTTTATGTCTTTTATTACTGCAGCTACTGCATATGGCCTAACTTTTTGTGTTTTTTTATCTTGCTTTGCAGTGTAATTTGATTTATTGATTTTATATTCTCTTAATCCTTTTTTTATCCCTATGAATGATGAAAGTGCTCTTGCAAATCCTTCTGTAGATAACATGTCTGGCCTGTTTGGAAAAATTTCTACATCTATTTCATCCTTAGTTACTTTTTCTAAATCTGTTCCAAGCATAGAAATTCTATCTTTTAGTTTTTCATCTGGAATGCTTTTTCCTAAAAGTTTCAATAAATCCTTTTTATCTACAGTTATAGTTGGCATTTTATATCCATTCCTTAATCTCCTTTAGTTGTTTTAAATCGTTTTTGTAAAAATCTCTAAGATCTTTAATTTGATAATAAGGTAATAATATTCTTCCTAAACCAAATCCCCAAGCTAAAACTGGAATGTCTTTTCCTAATAGAGGTTTTACTACTTCTGGCCTTAAAATTCCTGCCCCTCCAAGTTCTATCCATGTTTTTTTCTCAGGTAAATAAACATCTATTTCTACAGAAGGTTCTGTATATGGGAAGTATGCTGGTCTGAATCTAACTTTTTCATAACCCATCTTGTTAAAGAATTGCCTTAAATATCCTAGTAAATTTTTGAAATTTGCATTTGGATCTACAACTATTCCTTCTGATTGATTGAATTCAAATAAGTGTGACCAATCTAAAGCTTCGTTTCTAAAATTTCTTCCTATTGCAAAATATTTTTTTGGTAAATCTGATTCTTTTAATTTAGAAATTGTTTGAGCAGATAAAGTTGTTGTGTGCGTTCTTAAAACTGGTTTTTTTGCTTCATCTTCTTTCCAATTATATTTCCAAGAACTTTCGTGTTGTTTTTTTATTTTGTTTACTAAATTTTTATCTGGTAATTTTGAGGTTCCTTTTAAGTAAAATGTGTCTTGCATCTCTCTTGCAGAATGATCTTGTGGGACAAATAGTGAATCGAAATTCCAAAAAGAACTATTAATCATTGTTCCTGACATTTCTTCAAAACCCATATCTAACCAAATTTGTTTTGCATGTTGTTTTGCTTGATTTACAAAATGTCTTTTTCCTTGATAAATTTTTGGAACATTAATTTTAATATCATATCTTCTGAATTTTTTATTTTTCCAACTTTTATTTTTAATAATTGCGGGAGTTAGAGATTCGATTAAATCAGTTTTAATTTTTTTAGAAACAATTTGTTTACCTAAACTTGTTAATTCAATGTCTCTTTCTGTTATTATATCTTGTTTTATGATATTTTTTCTTTTAATAAGTTGTTTTAAAATTTTAGTTTCTTCTGAACTTAATTTTTTTTTAGGTTCTTTTAATTTTTCTATTAAATTTTGTTCGGGGATTTTTTTTGATAAAATCTCTTTTCCTTTTTTAGTAATAGATATAATCATTCCTTTTTTAATATCTATTGCATTAAATTTTTTTAATTGACCAATAGAAATATTTGCTTCTTCGTTAGACAAATCTGCTTTTTTCTTAATTTCTTCTAAGGATAATTTTTTATCTTTTATTGTTGAAAGAAATTGAAGTTCTGGTAAATGTTTCTCTGCATAAATTTTTCCGTTTTTATCTAAAGAATAAACTTCGGTTAAAGTTTTTTTAACTGATATTAATTTCTTATTTTCTAACCATTGTAATGCCCTAGTTGCCTCTATTTCAGTTAAATTAGAATTTTTTTGTAATTCTTTTAATGTTTTAGAAGTTTTTAAATTAGGAATTACTTTTCTTTCTAATGGATGTAATGATTCAATAAGTTTATTCATATAAATTACTTGAGAATTCTTATTTAAAAAAGTTGTCTTTATTTAAGATATTCGTCTCTTTCTATTTCTTCTTGACTAGCTATCAAATTTAATAAATTTTTTAAAATTAATGAAAATATTTTTTCTTTTTCTAATTCTCTTTTATTTTTTGGAAGTGTTATATAAACATTTAATAAATCTTTAAGCTCACGAGGTAATCCTTTGTAATGATTTTCAGAAATTTTATCAATTTCATCATTAGAAATATAATCTAATAAATTTTTTTGATTCACTCTAATACCTACCCAATTTAAGAATGCTTCTTCATAGGTAGGGAGTTTATTTTCTTCATTTAAAGAGAAACTATTTTTTTTTAAAAAAGCATCATATTCTTCAGCAAGTTTATAATAATCCTCCATTTGATCCTTATTTAAATGATCTAATAATCTATTTTCATAATCTTCTCTAGCATCAAAATATTTTTCAAGTGTTGCCATATGTGTTTTTTCAAATTCTTGGAATTCTCTTTGTTTTTCACTCGGTAAATATGATTCTATTTCTTCATCTAACCTATAGTCATATTTTCTAATATCGGATTCTATCTCATCCTCTAATTTTGAAGTATATACTAATTCAGGATTACTTTTTAAAAATTCATTAATTAATTCATCTAATGAATTTTTATTTGTTAATGGTAATACTGCATTTAATTTTGATAAAAAAGTATTTAACTTAATTAATTCCTCCTGAGATTCTATATCTTTTTCTCTCTTAAATTCGAAATCTACTTGTAAATTGATATAATCTTCAGTTTTTTCAACTTTTGCCATTTTTGGAATATACCTTTCCTGATAATCTTCAAGAGTAGTATAAAAATCTTCCATACATTGTTTATTATTAAATGATTTTTTAAAAAATTTAATTCCTATTTCGCAATTTCCATAATTTAATGCTTCGAATATAGAAATATCTATTTCTTTATTGTCATCTCCTTTTTCAAAGCTATTATGTTTTTCAAAATAATTCATTTTAAACTCATTTCTACCATACTATTTAAAGCATTTACAAAATATGGACTAGTTACCCAAACTGCAGAATCTGCTTTTTCAGTAGTTTCTTCTTCATTCAACATAAATAATAATTCTTTATTATCTACTAAAACAAATCTTGAATTTAATTCTGGTACTTCCTTTATTGATAAAATAGATTTAGCAGATTTATTTTCAACTTTTTCTGAAGTAATTAATTTAACCTTGACTCCCTTGTCTTTTAATTTTTTAAATAAAAATCTAAAACTATCGAATTTTCTTTCAAATCCTTGAGAAGTTGTTGAGATTATAACTGATTTTTCTGCCGATCTTAACATAGTTTCTATTTGATTATAAATATTTTTTCTTCCTTTTATTGAAGATGTAATAGTTGTTGGATCAACATTATCTATCCCATTTTTATATAAAGAATTTAAATCATCGAATACATCTGTTTTACTTATTTCAGAAATCATATTTATTTGTTCATTTGCTTTAAATTGAACATCTTTTTTTACCCTATTTATGATGTCTTTTGGCTCTACTGCTAAATATTTAATAGGTTTATCTAGTTTCATTACAATAAAACCTTTTTTTTCTAATGATTCTAAAATATCATAACTTCTTGATCTTGGAACATTACTAATATCTGCTAATTCTCCTGCAGATGCAGTTCCTTTACTTAATAATGCAGTCCAAATTTTTACTTCATACTCATTTAATTCAAATGCTGATTTTAATTGTTTTAGGAATTGTTGATTCATAATCATTTTTTTCTCCAAATTTGATATATTAATTGCTTAAAATGTATTTATAAGTGTTTTGGTTTATTGTTATTAGATAGTAGTAAAAAGAGTTAATAAATAATAATCTATTTCTTTTTTTATGAAAGAATTAGTAGAAGTATTAAAAACCTTAAATTCGGATGATTTAACTGAAATAATTAATAAAGATGTAAAAAATTATATTTACGATAATAAACATAAGGCAGAAACTTTTTCTTCTTTGTTTCGTATTAATGTTACTAATCATAGAATATATAGAAAGTTAGGAATTGATGCTTCAAAATTTTCTGAACTTGAACAAATTGATAGGAATAGAATTTTTGTTTATACTTATGCTATTATGCAACCCGGTTATTGGTCTTAAGAAATTTTGGTAAAAGTTTTTTTGCTTTTTCTCTATTTTTTTTATGTTCTTTTAGATATTCTTGAGTTTTTTTAATTGTGTATTTTTTTAATTCTCCTGTTGACATTTCTCCAGATTTGTATTTTGTGTAAATTTCTTTTAATTTTTTTTCATTATCTTCTAAAAATAGATCTAAATATTGATAACATACATCGATATCTGGATTTCCGCCATATTTTTTATGTTCTTCTAGTGTTTCTCTTCCTCCAGAGAATGCTCTTTTTAATTTTTTTTCAATTTCTTTATCAGAATCATCTAAATAAATTGCAGAATTAGGATTTGATGCACTCATTTTTGAACCACCTTCTAAACTAGGTAAAAATTTGGATAAAACATCTCCCGGTTTAGGTAATTTTAATTTATGTGCAATATCTCTTGTTAATTTTATAAAAACATCTTGATCAACACCAATTGGAACTATTGTCGGTATGTCGTATTTAATTGTAGGGTAGAGTATATGTGCTGCCTGCATTGCAGGATAGAAATTAATTCCTATATTTTTATCTCCTGTAAATCCGAAAGCAGATTTAACCGTGCTATTAGTTAATGTTTTTGCACACCTCATTGAAAGATTAAAAAGTTCTTGATTCATATTTTCAAAATCTATTATTATTTCTGTTTTTTTTGAATTAAACCCTAATGCGATTATATCTAATGCGTTTTCATATGCTAATTTTTTTGATTCTTCATAAGTTAATTTTTGATCAAAAAGAAATTTTTCATCGTCGGAAAAAGGTATAAAAACTCTACAATTAAATTTATCTTGCATATCTTTAACGAATTTGAATATTTGTAGGTGTGCTAATGTTAATTTTGCACTTGGTCCCCTTCCAGAAACAATTGCAAAATCTTTTTTTATAATTTTATCTAAATCTCTATGGGCAAAGAATATTTCTTTATCGATTAATTTAAGTCCCTTTAGTTTTGATTTTAGTTTTTCATCTATTAATGATGCTCCAAACTGTTTGATTACTTTATTATAATCAATTTCTCCTTCCACTTCATAAGGTGTGATTTTCATAGTTTTATTTTTAGAATTAGTTTATTTAAATATTTCTAATTTTTATATTTATGTTCTTTATAAGATATTAAAGTGTCATAGTCTTTTAGATCATTTCCTAATTTAATTTTTATATCTCTAATTATTTTATGAAATTCTGATGAATCTTTTGTAAGGTTTCAGATATTTTTATGAAATTTGCTAGTTCTTTATTTAGATTTATTATTATTGTTTCAAATTCATTTAGATCTTTTGCTAGGATTTCAATCCCCATATCCCATTTATCAGAATAACTAATTATTCTTGTTATGTATTTGTTATTTTTTAATATTTTTAGCAATTCTTTTTCTTTTAGTTCTGTTATTCCTTTTGTTTGGAGTAGTATAAAAAAACTAGAATTACCTAGTTTTTCTTGATTGATTATTGTTGTGAAAGATTTAATTATTTTTTTAAACTTTCATAAAATTTTCTTGTAATTAAAAAATGTAAATGGGGCCACTGGGATTTGAACCCAGATCCGGCGGGTTGGAGCCGCCTATACTAACCAGCTTATACTATAGCCCCGTAGAATGAATAGAAAATCTTTAGTTTATTAAGTTTACTCTTTGTCTATTTTTGGTTTTTTCTTTTTAATTTTTTTATCTTTTTCTTCTATGCTCTTAAGAACAACTCTAAGATATTTCGCCTTATCTTCATCAGATAGATCAGAATTATTTGAATCTGGAAGATCTTCTTCCATTTTTTCTGCATACACATTAACTAAATAATTTAATAATTTTCTTTGAGACTTTTCTTTTGCTAATGCAACCCAAACACCTATTGCAAAACCTATGGATATTCCTGCAAAAAATGTTAATAGATAATTTAAAGTTAGATATTCCATAATTATGGTAATCTGGCTATTTATTTAAAGTTTATGTTACTCTAAAAATGTTAATAAAAACATAACAAAAATTCCTAAAATTATTCCTAAAAACTGTAAAATACTTGAGGATATTTTAGTTTCTTTGTGTAATTCTGGAATTAAATCCGATCCTGCAATATAAAGAAATCCTCCTGCCGTCAAAGGAATTATGTATGATGTGAAATTTTCTATTAAAGGACCTATAAAAAATGTTAAAATTGCTCCTAAAAAAGCAGTTAAAGAAATTAAAAAATTGAATCCTAATGCTTTTGCTTTTGAAAATCCTGAATGTAATAAAACTCCGAAATCCCCAATTTCTTGAGGTATTTCGTGAAAAATTACTGCTATTGTTGTTGCTATTCCTAGTGGAATACTTACCAAATATGATCCCGCTATTAAAATTCCATCAATAAAATTATGTAGTGCATCTCCTGCTAAATTCATGAATGCTAAAGGTTTATTATGAACTTTACAATCTTTATCGTGACAGTGATGCCAATGTAAGAATTTTTCTAATATAAAAAATATTAATATTCCTGCAAGTAAACTAAATGTAACAGTTAAATTAAAACCTATTTCTTCTGTTAATTCTGGTAATAAGTGGATAAAAACATCTCCGAATAATGCCCCTGCTGCAAAACTAACTAAAAAAAGTAAAGATTTTTTTAATAATTTATTTGATAATGATAGTGTGAAAATTCCTATTAATGATATTAAAGATACTATCAGTACACTTACTAATATATTTATTAACATAAAAGAAAAATTTAATAGTTAAGTATTTAAAGTTTTCTTATTTTAGAAAATTATGAAACATACTTTAAAAGTTACATTTGTTTTAGTTTTATTATTTTTAGTAGCCCATTTAATTGGATTATTTATTACTAATCAATATTTTGTTCAAGAATTGCCATTTGGGATTGAAAGACCTGAATTAGATTCTGGAACTAGTTATATTCCTTTAATATTTGCTATTTTAATTGCTACTGCATTAGCACTTTTATTAATGAAATTTGGTGCTATGAAATTATGGAAGTTTTGGTTTATTTTTGCAACAATTTATTTGTTGAGTATTGCATTCTCTGCATTTATGTTGCAATCTTTCGCAATTTTATTTGCTATTATTTTTGGACTTTTGAAATTTTTTAGACCCACTGTAATAACCCATAATTTTACAGAGTTATTTGTTTATTCGGGTATTGCTGCGATTTTTGCACCGATAATGGATGTTTTTTCTGCTTCTATTTTATTAATTTTAATTTCTATATATGATGCAATTGCAGTATGGAAAACAAAACATATGATTAAGATGGCTAAATTTCAAGCTAAAACTAAGATGTTTGCGGGTTTAGTTATTCCTTATGCAAAAGGTAAAAAACAAGCTGTTCTTGGTGGTGGAGATATTGGATTTACATTGTTATTTTCTGGAGTTATATTATACAAAGTTGGATTTTTGAATGCTTTAATTGTTTCTTTATTTGCAAGTATTGCACTTTTAGTATTATTAACTACAAGTAAAAAAAATAAATTTTATCCTGCAATGCCTTATTTATCTGCAGGATGTTTTAT
>CAYUWX010000011.1:0-17390 GCA_964448715.1 Candidatus Woesearchaeota archaeon | reverse complement strand
AGACCAGATACAAAACCCGATTTATGGAGTATTGCAAAAGCAGTACCAATGGCACTTCCAGCTATTCCACATCCAATAAGGGCAGTAGAGCCCAACGAAAAAGGTGAAAAAAATATTCCAGTTATACATAATACTCCTCCTGCCAAAACTCCTCCTATTGCCTTCCACTGATCTTTAGCAACATTTCTTTTATCTAAGAAGAATAAAATGTATTGAGATTCAGAGGTATTAATATCCATATCTAAATTATATTTATCAATTTCATCAGAAAAATCACCATACATATATTCAAAAAAAGTTTGATCTTCATTAGAAAAAGGCAATAGATTAGTTTTCATATATTCATCTAAACCTTCTAATTTAGAATATTTATCTTGAACATCTTCACTAAAATCTAATCTAGAACAAATAAAACACCAATTACCTCCTTTCCCTGGATCCCAATTATGTAAAAAATCTCTTTTTCCCTCACCAAATTGATACCAACAATCATACATTTCATTAACAATTTCTTCATATATTTTTTCTTCATTTAACTCATCAATTTCATGATGTTGAGTTTTACAATTTATATTATTCATCCAGCTCCACCCGGTTCCAATTTTACTTTTTGTTCCAATATCTACACTTGTTTTACAGGCTGCCCGTTCGGAAGCTTCTTCTCCTCCTTTTAATAAAGGAACTAAAATAAATGCTGCAATAGTAATACTAATTAAAACTAGAATAATTAATATAGTTTGAAAGGGCATTCCTCCTTTTTTAAACAACTGACTTCACCCCTTTTATAATAAAATAAAATAAAATTGATAAGGACATCAATACCAACAATAACACTAAAATATTTCTAACTATATTAGATACATTTCCTCTTTTCATAACTTATTAATTTAAAAAATAATATATAAACATTTCTATTAAACAATTGTATCTAAAACAGTCATGGCTAATTTATTGAATAATAAAATAACTATCAAAGAAACTATAACATATAGTATTCCGCTTTTAATTAAATTTTTACCTAAACTATCTTGTTCACTTACTTTATCTGCACCATACTCAATATTACTTGCTAAAACCGTTAAAATATAAATTATTTGAATTACATAAACGCCAACTATTAATTGAAAAAAATAAGAAGGAATTGTCTCAGTTTTAGAAAACATATCTTGTAATTGCATTAAATTTTGACCAGTATCCTGATTAGTAGTACTTATATTTTGTATTAAATTTCCAAGTTGAGATATGACTGTAACAATCATACTCGCAATACCTACCACAATACCTGCAATAACTGGTGCCATAAAATTAATTTGACTTTTCATACTCGAAATTATATCTGCCAATAAATCCTTTAGTCTCTCACTTACAGCATGAACAGAATTTACATAATTCGAAATACTAATCAAAGATTGAGAAACAATTTTTGGTCCTTTTTTTGCACTCTCTATTAAAACTTCCATTGAACTTTCAACCAAAGGACTAGGATAATCTTTTATTGCCCCTCTTTTCTTATCAAAAATAGCAGCTTTCAAACTCATACCCAATTTAACAAGATTAGTATGGATTCTCGAAAATAAATTACCTGTTGGCGTCCCTTGCATAGTTTCAGAAACATCTTTAAATGCAGATTCGGCAGGAATTCCATCACCTATACGATTACCTAATTGAAATAAACTAGAGGAAAATTCTTTTTCTAATTTTTTAGTTTCATTTTTAATTTTTAAATAGCCTTTTGACTTCATTTTAAAAAATAAACCAATACCTATTGCTAAAGAAAGTGGTAAAAATAAACTAAATAATAAAGCACCAATGCCATATGGCCCAAATAATGTTTCATCAAATCTTCCAATTTCAAAATCAAAAAAAGGCATTCCCATAAAATCAGGCAAACTAATGTTAGAATAATATGCTATAAATGGAAATAATGTTAATATTAAACCAAAAATAATAATAACTAACGGAAAAAACAAACTTCCTTTTTGCTCTTTAAATCCTAATATAGTTTCAGAATATCCTGATGGCCTTTTACTTAAAATATTCATACCTATATTATATACTAACAAAGGTAACAATAAATTATAAAGAAAAGCTAAATGATACCATTTAATTAAACCTCCCATAAATGCACCAAGTAAAGGAAAAATAACCAAACCTAAAATAGGTAAAATAATTCCGAGCATATGTAACATAGTTATAGGATTTTTTAAATCATGGGCATAATGTAACATATTATCATAAATTCCATCTAAAACTGTTTTCAATGCTTTGTCTAAAAGAATTAATCTTCTTTCTTCACCTGGCTCATATAAACTACTTTCAATTAAATGAATAGAATTAACAAATGATAAATTATTTTCTCGCCATAACATTAAATAATTATCTAAACTTTCCTTAATGGTGGCATATTTTCCTATTTCTACGTCCCAAAAAACTTTTCTTAAATCTAATGCTATAGGTCCGCCTACATGATCGGAAGCAAATTTAATAGCATTTTCAAGATTTGAAGTATGTCTCATATAAATTACCATATAAAGTACACAAAGAATTATCTGATCACCTGCTTTAACTCTCCATCTATCTGCAATTCCTATAGGTATTTTTGTTAAAGGAGTAATTAATAATAATCCTATTAAAAATATTAATCCCATAAAAAAAGAAATCATTACGTAGTCATATAAATAAGCAATAACTGCAATTAATATAGCAATTATCCCTATTAAAATTGGATAAAATGTTGCAAAACTTGAAACCTCTCCAGGAGTTAAATCCAAATGAGCAACTTTCAAACTTTCTTTAATTTTAGGTAATAATTTATCACTAGGTTTTGTTTTTATTATTTTTCCAGCAAATTTAGCAAATTTTTCATATTTAGATTGAGTTTTAGAAAGTTCTTCTTCTCTAAATTTTTCATATTCTTGTGAAAACTCAGAACTCTTTTTTGGAAATTTAACATCTTGAGAAATATTTTTTTCTAATTTTGAAGTATACTTCTTAACTAATTGATCTATTTCTTCCTTAGGAATTTTTTGCATATTTTTTCCCCTCTTTTTTTAACCATTCATTCCATCTAAATAATATTTTTTTACTATCTAATACTTTTTCTTTTTCTAAAATATTATCTGATATTCTATGAAATGAATCATTAGCTAATACTGTAAATTCTGATTCTAACAATTCAGGTAAATTATTTTTTTCAGAATATTCAATTAATGTCTTTTTTATATCTGCTCTTAATTGAATATTTTCCCAAACTGCATCCCAATTGCCCGACCACTCTTTTACATTTGATGCAATATCTTTTATTATTTCAGAATCTCCATTTATTAAGTTATCCGTAGGTTCTAACATATCAGTTTCAGGATTATATTTCATAAGATCAATAAATGCACCTTCTCTTAATGGATCATCTTCCCAATGTTTTCTTACTTCAGTAATACTTAAAACTCTTCTAATTTTATGTAAACCATCAGGAGTTTTAATAGGATTAACTACTACAATTATATCAGTTGCCTTAAAACTTGTTCTTGGAACTCCTAAATCATTTACAACTCTATCATAAACAGAATAAGGACTTCCGCCATGAATGGTTCCAGCTACAACATTAGCCAATGCACCAACTCTCATTGCCTCATATAATGCAAGTGCTTCCTTGCTCCTTACTTCTCCAACAATTAAACTACTATCTCCAAGTCTTAAACTAGTTCTAATTCCTTCATCAGCAGCAATTTCAGTTCCTCCTGCAGCCAAAGCAGATCTAACTTTCATAGGTTGAACATTATAACCTAAATTTCTTAAAGATTTTACAGGAAGTTCTAAAGTATCTTCGACAGTTATTATTCTAAATTTTCTCATAATTTCAACTAAAAAACTACCTAATAAAGAAGTTTTACCAGAACTTCTAGTTCCTGCAACTAAAATACTTCTTGAACCATCAATTAAAAAACTTAAAAGCCCTGCCCCCAATGGGCTAATAGTTTTATTATCTATAAATAAAGGCAATGTCCATGGTTTATCTCTATGTCTTCTTAAGGCATAACCTAATCCTTCTGGATTTAAGGGAGCACCAATAATTGCAACTCTTGATCTTGCCCCAGGAACAATTAATTCAGTATCTAAAATAGGATTTGCTTCATCTAAAGGTCTACCAGATATCATTCTAAATTTAGTAGCCCATGCTTCTCCATCAACAGAACTAGGAATAATATTAGTAACACACTCATCATAATCTTGATGAACTATATAAATAGGAGTTTGGCCAATCGGACCATTAATTACAACATCTTGTATTTTTTCATCTTTTAACAAAACTTCAAGAAGGCCAAAACCAGTAGTATATCTTACTAAAATTTCTGCTAAGTCATTTGCCTCTTCATAATCTATAGCAACTCCCTGATGTTCAGCTAAATCCATTAATAAATCTCTTCCAATATTATGGAAAGTTGTTCTCATTTTATCTGGTTCCAAAAATTCTTTTTCTTCAGGTTTATGTTCAGATAAAATATTTCTAGCTAATTCAATTAATTCGATCTTATCATCATCTAAATTAAATTCAGGAGGAGTTATATGATAATAATTTTTTATATCATTTGATTGGGAAAAAATAATTACGTTGGTTTCATCATCAACATTATAACTATCTAATTCATATGCATCTAAAGGGAGTTGAGCCATTAATCTAGTCAACATAAAATTTGGACTAATTAATGGTCTAAAAATAGTAGAATATACTGCCCTATTGCCCACAATATGGCCATCTAAACTATCTTTCAAAATTGAAATTAATTTTAATCTTTCAATTAAATTAAAAATTTCTATAATTGCTTTTAAATAATTATTTTCTTCTTTTAATAAAAAGGGATCTTTAATTTTTTTTATTCTAATCTTTTGTTCCCTTATCATTCTTTTTAATTCTACATAAGAACCTATAGGGTCACTTTTCAATAAATTAGTTATTACATATTGTATACTTGCTAATTTTGCAGGATACTTAGTTAAATAATCAATACTAACTCCTGGCAAACTACTTAAAAATCTTTTTTGTTTTGTTAAAAAAATATATAAATTTGCAATTTCTCTGATCATTTGAGTTTGCCCTTCATCATATAAATAATTTCTATCTGAAGATAAAATAATTCTGTTAACAGAAGGAACCTGGATTAATTTTTCAACTACGTCACCCATACATAATTTACTATATGCTACAGATGAAGGAAAACTTACACCCAAATAATTTAATTTTAATACCTGCTGCCTTCCTTCTTCTACTATTTCATATGCTCCTGGTTTCAATCCCTTTTTCGAAAAATCCATATTACCACTCTAGTACAACAACATAACTTTTATTATTTATCTCTTATAGTAATGTTTTATAATTAAAATACTTTCGATTTTAAAATGGTTGAAAACACACAAATACAAGATTCATCAATAAATGAACTTAATACAAGAATAAGAATTTTAGAAGGCAAATATAATTTAACTAGAGAAAGAATGTTAGTTATAAATCAAAATATGTTGGACCATTATAAAAAATTAACAACAAATATAAAAACTATAGAAGAAGATATAACTGAAATTAAAGAATCTTTAAATTTATTAAAAAATACTCTTAAAAATACTTTAAAAGAATTACAATTTTTAGCAAGAAAGGAAGATTTAAAAATTTTAGAAAAATATATTAATATGTGGGACCCATTAAAGGTAATCACAAAAGAAGAAATTGAAGAAATAATTGAAAAGAGGTTAAAAAATGTTAGGACAAAAAAATAAAGAAATTCCAACTGAAAAAATAATTACTATGCAAGGTCAAGGTTTAAAAAATACAGACATTATATCAAATTTAAAAAATGAAGGATATTCTCATGAACAAATATCTAATGCGATGGATCAATCTGCAGTAAAAAAAGAATTATCTGGTATGGAAATGCCGCAACATCAACAAATTCCCCAACATGATAAAATTCCATTAGCATTAATGAATGCACCTTCCCCTACACAAGAATCACAAGTACAACAACCTCAGCAAGAACCAATGCAACAATTGCCACCTCAAACTCAAGAATCTCAACAATTTATACCCGAACAAAATTTTGCCCATCAACAAGAAATAGCTCAAGAACCATTAGAAAGGGCAAGTTATAATGCAATTGAAGAAATAGCAGAATCAATCATAAAAGAAAAATGGGGTGATCTAATAAAAGGAGTTGGAGATATTAAAACTTGGAAAGAAAGAGTAGATGTAGATTTAGAAGGAACAAAACAAGAATTAATTAGAACTCAAGAAAAATTTGAAAATTTACAAAAAGCAGTAATGGGAAAAGTTTCTGAATATTCTGAAGGGGTCACTGCAGTTGGAACAGAAATGAAAGCACTAGAAAAAGTTTTAGAAAGAATAATTTTACCTTTAACTAAAAGTGTAAAAGATTTACAAGAAGTTTCTGAAAATCTAGCAAATAAAAAAACTAGAAAAAAATCAGTAATTAAAAAGAAAAAATAATTAATCTTTTTTAAATACTTTAATTAAATTGACTATAATTAATAACAATACAACTGCACCAATAACTCTTGGATGAAATAATGTTCTTAATGTAACCCAACTTTCACTAGATCCTGCTGCATATGGAGTGAATATTGGACCAAAAACATTAGTTAAACCTATAATTAAAATTATAATAAATACCCAAAACAATATTCCTTTGATTCCCGCTATAGGTAATCCTGTTTCACCTTCTTTTAACCAAATTGAAAACATAATAATTAAAACTACTAAAATAATCATGACTACTGCTAACCATACGCTCATAAAATTAATTAATTCAGTGGCAGAATCAGTAAGTAAAACTAAAATACTTATTATCAAAGAAACAAAAAAATCAATTAATTGTTTTCCTCCAAGAAGTTTAGTTTTCTGTAATAAACCAAATAAAATAAAAAAAACAAATAAAAGACCAAACAAAGGAACTAAATTTTTTAACATTCCTATATCTAAAAAAGTTGCCATTTTATTTAAGAAGTAGCTGATGTATTTCTTCTTCTACGTATTGAGGCAATAATCAATCCAATTGGTAAAACAAATACCCCAATTACCAATATCATATTCATGTAAGGTCTAAGATTCATAACTAAATAACTTATGCCAACTGTAAAAGTGCCATGGGGACTATAATATTGTGATTCAATTAATGCCCATATAACTGCAACAATGGCTAAAATACTTCCTAAAATTTTAACAAATGTACTAGGAATATTTGCTATAAACATAAATAATAATAATGTTAAAGATAATAAAACAACCATAACAACAAAATTTCCAAGATATAACTCCATCCATTCTACTAGTCTATTATTAACTAAGGCTAAAGAAGCCAATAAGGCAGAAACCACCGCATTTATTACGTCCTTATCACTACCAAATAATTTAGTTTTATCAAGTAAAACAAAAAGAATAGTAAAAATTAAGAGAAAAGGAACTACAATTTGAAAAAAACCAGTATATTCTAAATAATTAAACATAGAAACAAAATCAATCATCCTGTATCATCACTTTCATCAGCAGAAGATTTACTTTTAACAACTAGGCTTATTACACCTATCATAACTGCCAATAAAATTATTCCCCCTACTAATTCAGAACTTGATCCAGAAACAATTCCATCAATTACATTATCTAACATTGTTCCGCCCTCTGAAGGAATTGCATTTAAAACAAAAATAATCATAAAAATAAAAACCATAAACATAAAAAATTTGAACCAACCTGGATGATTGTTAGAAAATTCTAATTCTTCTTCTTTGTAAAATAATCCAAGAATCATGGTAAACATAACTAATAATACTAATATTAAAATCATATTTGGTAAAACTTGAGTAATTAAACTAACTACTTTATTAGTAGCAACTGCTAAAAATGCAATAGATAATGAAACAATTAGATTTACATTATTTTTATCTTTCCCTAATAGTTTAGATTTTTCTAAAACTGCAAAAATTATCACAAAAAATAATAAGAAAGGTATAACTACATCAAAAAAACCAAAGTCTTTCAAAAATTGTAATGTATTTTGTAACATCGATACCATTTATCATAAAAATAAAATTTAAAGTATTTAAATCTTTTTATTCTAATTCCTCTTCATCCATCTTAGGAATTGCCGCTTTACTTATAATCATTACATCTCCAATTGAATTAACTAGTTGATGAGGAATAATAACTCCTTTAGCACCACCTAAAATTTTATTTAGGTATGATTTTTTAGTTGATCTAACTCTCCAACCAAAAACTTTATTATTAGACAATATAGATTCTTCAACATCACCAAAATATTCACCAGAATCAGTAAAAACCTCTACATTGAAAATATTAGTAATTTTTTTAGTTTTTAACATTTTTTCCTCCTTTAAAATATAATAAAAAAGAGAAGTCTTTTAAACTTTATAAATTTAACCTTCTTATGTTTGAAATAAAGATAATTGGTACTTCTCATGTGTCTAAACAAAGCATAAATGAAGTTAAAAAAAATATAGAAGAATTTAATCCAGATATAATTGCTTTAGAATTAGATCCGATTAGATTTCAAGCACTAATTTCAAAAAAAAGAAAAAGAAATATCAAACAAGAATTAAAACATTTTGGAATTAAAGGGCTATTTCTTAATTATATAGGTAGTTTAATAGAAAATCAAATTGGGAAAAAGGTAAATACTAAACCTGGTTCTGAAATGAAAGCTGCAATAAAACTAGCAATAGAAAAAAATAAAGAAATCGCACTTATCGATCAAGACATAAGAATAACTATAAAAAAATTATCAAAAATAAAATTTAAGGAAAAATTTCAAATGTTTCTAGATTTGATTAGGGCACCATTTGTAAAAAAACAATTAAACAAATTCAATTTTAATAAAGTTCCTGAACAAGAATTAATAGATCAATTACTTCCACAAGTTAAAAAAAGATATCCAGAATTATTCAAAATATTAATAGAAGATAGAAATATTCTAATTGCAAAAAATTTAAATAAATTAAAATTAGATAAAAAAGATAAAAAGATACTCGCAATAATAGGTGCAGGGCATAAAAAAGAGGTAAAAAAATTAATTTCAAATGAATATAAATAAATTATTTGATTGGAAGAATATAAAATCACTAAGTATTGCATCAATAGTATTAGGTTTTATTTTTTCATTTAGAGAATGGGGATATGAATATTTTTCATTAAGCATAGGAATTTCAAATTGGTTTAGATATTTTTTATTATCATTTATATTATTTTCAATATACTTAATAGCTAATAAACAAATTGCCAAATTACATGGTGCAGATATAAATTTTAAAATATGGGATATCCATAGATATGGGTTTAATAGATCTGCAAAATTTTCAAGATTAAAATTATTCGGATTAAAATTAGGAAATTCATTTAAAATAGGAATAATTTTTCCTTTTTTATTTTCAATTTTATCTAATGGAATTTTTAAATTTGCTGCAATAGGATATAGTGAAATTGAAGAGATATCTCATAAAAGAGCTGGAAAAAAATTTAAACATCTTACTGACTTTGAAATTGCTAGAATACATTTGGCAGGCCCACTAACTTTATTATTTTTAACCATAATTTTATCTTATTTGAAAGGATTCAGTAATATTATTGAAATATCTAAATTAATAATTATATATTCATTTTTACCATTTTCAAAATTAGATGGTGCAAAAATATTATTTGGATCTATTCCCTTGTATATTTTTGGATTAGCTTTCACAATAACAAGTTTACTTCTTTTGAATATAATTCCTTCAACTGCACTAATATTTTTAGGATTACTAACATCAATTATAATTCTACTACTTTATTTATACAGAGCTAACTAAACTAAAAAAACCTTTAATAATTAACCAAATTAAAGAAATCCATGTTAAAATATTAATATATTCAAATAAAGAAAAAAGAATAACAATACCTACAATTAAATCAATAATACTAAATAAATCCTTTATCATTAATAAAGACTTTAAAATTAATAATAATGTTAAGGCCAGTAAAACCACATAAAATAAGTCAAATTTTAAAAACATAAATAATAAAAATCCTGTCAATAAATCAATTATTCCTAAAATTTTAATTAACATATCTAGGTAATTTAATAATATTATTTAAAACTATCTTGTCAAAGACCAGAAACTATTTTATAAACAAACAAAATTCTCATAAATAAATGAAAATAAACTTTCGGCCAAGATTATATCAGGAAACTATTTTAGAAACATGTAATAAAGATAATACTTTAGTAGTTTTACCTACCGGAATGGGTAAAACTAAAATAGGAATCTTAACGGCAATTAATAGATTAAAAAAATATCCTGATTCTAAAATTTTATTTTTAACTCCTACAAAACCCTTAGCAACACAAATATTTAATGAATTTAGACAAGAAACATCAATTAAAAATATAGAATTATTTACAGGATCAATAATTCCTAAAAAAAGAGCAGAACTTTGGAAAACTGCTCAAATAATAATAAGTACTCCTCAAACTATAGAAAATGATATTATAAATAATACTATAAATTATTCCATGGTATCCTTATTAATAATAGATGAGGCACACAGAACAGTTAAAGATTATGCATATACTTGGATTGCAAAACAATATCATAAACATTCAAAATATGAAAGAATAATAGGATTAACTGCATCACCTGGATCAGATAATAATTCAATTTCTGAAATTATAAAAAATTTATATATTAAACACATAGAAGTAAGAACAGATAAGGATCCTGATGTAAAGCCATATATTCAAAAAATAAATATTGATTGGATAAAAACAGAATTTCCTGAAAAATTAAAAGAAATAAATCAATTCTTAAAAGATGCATTTAATCAGAGAATCAATTCATTATATGAAATGGGTTTTATAAAAAATAAAAATAATATTACTAAAAAAAATCTTTTAGCAATTCAATCTTCATTACAAGGAAGTATTGCAAGAGGGGAAAGAGATTATCAAATATTTAAAGGTATTTCAACAAGTGCAGAATCTATTAAAATAAATCATGCAATAGAAATGTTAGAAACACAAGGTATTTCAGCATTAAAAAATTATTTGGATCCTATATTTAAAGATACTAAACCTAAAACTAAATCTGTAAAAAATATAATTGTTGATCTTAATATGAGATCTGCTTATATAAAAACTAAAAATCAACAAAATATAAAACATCCTAAATTAATTAAATTAAAAGAAATAATAAAAAAAGAAATATCTGAAAATAAAAATTCAAAAATTATAATATTTAATCAATATAGATCTTCTGCAAAAGAATTAGAAACAGAATTAAATAAAATAGAAGGAATTAATGCCAAATTATTTGTAGGGCAGGCAAAGAAAAATAATACGGGATTATCCCAAAAAGAACAAAAAGAAATAATTCAAGATTTTGGATCAGGAATATATAATTGTTTAATCTCAACTTCAATAGGAGAAGAAGGATTAGATATTCCTAATGTAGAATTAGTTATTTTTTATGAGCCAGTTCCTTCTGCAATTAGAAGTATCCAAAGAAGAGGTAGAACGGCTAGACACAAAGAAGGTAAAGTTATAGTTTTAATTACACAAAATACCAGGGATGAAATTTATCATTGGATTGCAATAAATAAAGAGAAAAAAATGAATAATTTATTAAAATCATTAAAAAACAATATTAAACCTACAAAAGAAGAATCATTAAAAAAATATATTGAACAGGAAAAATTTAAAGTTCTAATTGATACAAGAGAAAAGGGGGCGAATATTTCTAAAAAATTAATTGAATTAGGTATGGATGTAAAAGTAAAATCCTTACCTACTGCAGACATAATAGTTTCAAATAAAATAGGAATTGAAAGAAAAACAATTCAGGATTTTGTCAATTCAATAATAGATAAAAGAATATTTACTCAATTAAAAGATTTAAAAAATAATTTTGAAAATCCTATTATTATTCTTGAAGGTAAAGAAGATATATATTCAGTAAGAAATATTCATCCAAATGCAATAAGAGGCATGTTAGCTACAATAGTATCTTCTTTTAATATTCCTATAATTAATACTAAAGATTCACAAGATACAGCAGAATTTATAAAAATATTAGCAAATAGAGAACAATCTAATAATGAAAAAGAATTTGCCATTAATTTTTCAAAAAAACCAATGACTACAAAAGAACAACAAGAATTTATCATAGAATCTTTACCTGGAATCGGACCATCATTATCTAAATCATTACTAAGAAAATTTAAAAAAGTTAAAAATATAATTAATGCAGATATAAATGAACTTAAAAAAGTGAATAAAATGGGTCCAAAAAAAGCAAAAGAAATACAATTAATTTTAGAAGAAATATATCAAGATTAACTAACTTTAGGAATATTAATTATTTTACCAAATCCTGTTCCACCTTTAAATAAATTTAATTTATATTCTGAAATTATTTTTCCATTTTCGATAATTTCAATACTTTCAACTTCTTTGTCCATAGGTAAAGCTAAAACAAATTCAGTGGGCATAATTATAACATTATCTTCTCCCTTTGATTCAGTATACAGTCTTGTAGTTTTAGGAAAATTTACAAAAAAATCTCCATGTTTCAATTCTAAATCTCCTTCAAATCCTTTAGAAGGATAACCTGGGCTCATACTTACATTATCAATATTACAATTTCCATTTTTGTCACAAGTTCCCTTAACAACATATACAGATTGGGGTTTATCTTGAGGCATCCCTTTAATAATTGAATCTTCAGAAGGCTCAATTGTTTTTTCTAATATTTCATTTTTTAAAAACCATTCATTATAAATGCCATATCTTTTTCCTTCTGGAATCCAATAATCTCTCATTATACCTACATCTATGGATCTAGAATATTGTTTATTTACACAACCTACATGACATTCAGAACCTTCTATATTTGAAAATTTGGGGCAAGTATCATATTCAGAATCACAATTAGGTGCATCCCAATTTATTTTTCCATCAAATTCATATTCATCTGCAAAATCTACAAAAGAATGGGCAAATTCATGAGCAAATACTAATGGATCATCTGCCGAATTCAGAGAATTCAAATTCATCCAAGAAGAAGATCTCAAATGACTAACAAGATTTTCGCCTTTATTTCTATCTACTAAAACTGCAATATAATCTCCACCAGGACACTTAATGGCTTCCTTTTGAGCTAATGCAGGATTACAAATAACAGCACCTTGATCATATTTGCATCCAAAATCTTTAAATTCTTCTATTCTAAAAAAATTGAATCTATTTTTATAATCACTATAAGGGACAGTATTTAGAAAAGATAACATCATTTTTTCACTATCTTCTCTAAATTTACCTACATCTTCATATTTTGTTCCAAGAAAAACTATATTTATACTATTAAAAAAATCACCATTATCTTGCATAACTAAACATCCTGTACTTGGTTCTACAGGGCTCCTTAAATCCTCACTAACTGTAAAAAAAAGGATAATCAATCCAAAAAAAATAATAACTAAAAATGAAATAAAAGGTATCCATTCTATTTTATCTTTTTTAGAATTAAAATCATTTTCCATAAATAAAATTATAAAATATAAATTAATAAAGTTTATGGTTTAAATTCATATATAGTTTTATATATTTGTCTACCTTTTTGAGAAATACTTTGAACTAATTGAAATTTATTAATATTAAATTCATTTTTAAAAAAATTAAAATTATTAATTCTTTTTAATAATTTTTCTTCTTTCTTAACTAATTTAATTCTCCCCAAAGTAAGATATAATGTAAATTTTTGAGGTTCAGGAAATATTTCTATCAAATTTTCATCAATTTTCCTTTGTAATTTTTTTAAAATAGATGAATTATAAAATGATAATTTTAATATTGACAATTTATCATATCTATAAAAAAAATCTATTTTTTTAAATTTTAACTTAAATTCATTAAAATTTATAGAATCTAATTTTTCTTTAATTTTATTTAAATTTGATTTTTCTACATTTCCTAAAAATTTTAAAGTTATATGTAAATTTTTCTTTTCTACCCATTTAATTTTAGCAATATCTCCAGAAATAATTTTTTGAATATTGAATAAATTATCTTTAACTTCTTTAGGTATATCTATTCCTATAAATAATCTCATTTTTTCATTTTATCTTTTAATATTTTTTCACCAAAAAATATCCAATATAATACAAATAAACTAATCAAAGATAATATGAAAACTAATAAATCTCCCATTTTTTAACCGAACATATTTTTATATTTTCTATCTTCTTCATCTTGCTTTACTTTATTTATTGCATTTAAAAAATCTTGCATATTTACACTAAATTTTTTCTTTCTTATTGCAAAATATCCTGCCTCTGTACAAGTAGACCTTATTTCTGCACCAGAAAAATTTTCAGTTAAATTAGCCAAGCTATCCAAATCAACTTTTTCAAGATTCATATTTTCAGTATGTATTTTAAAAATATCCTTTCTCTCTTCCAATTGAGGATAAGGTATTTCTATTAACCTATCTAATCTTCCTGGTCTCAAAATTGATTGATCTAAAATATCAATTCTATTGGTAGCACCAATAATTTTTACATTATCAAGATGTTTAAATCCATCTAATTCACTTAATAATTGCATAAATGTTCTTTGAACTTCTCTTTCACCAGAAGTACCTATATCCACTCTTTCTGCAGCAATAGAATCTAATTCATCAATAAACAATATAGATGGTGCTTTTTCCTTAGCAAGCTTAAAAATATCTTTAACTAACTTAGCACCTTCTCCAATAAATTTTTGTACTAATTCAGAACCAACTATTTCAATAAATGTAGAATTTGTACTTGCAGCAACAGCTTTAGCCAATAATGTTTTTCCAGTACCGCTTGGACCATAAAGTAAAATTCCTTTTGGAGGTAAAATACCCACCTTCCCAAATAATTCGGGTTTTTTTAAAGGCAATTCAATAACTTCCTTTATTTCTCTAATTTGTTTTTTTAATCCACCTACATTATCCCAATTTATATTAGGTTTATCTACAATTAAAAAATTCTCAACCTCTGAATTTTTAGATTTATCCATTCTATCTACTAAAACTAAAGATTTTTGTTCGGCTAAAACTCTATCCCCTGAATTTATTTTACCAATTAGATTAGGAGAAATATTTACAAAAAAATGGCTACCATTAGGTAATCTAACTACTGCTTTTTTTTCTACAACTTTTAAAACATTACAAACTAATAAAGGTGGTTCTTTCATAACATCCAATTCTCTTTTTAATTTAGACAAGCTATCTCTTAATTGTTTATTTTCCTCAGAGAGATAACTAGATATATCACCTTCTTTTTTTCCAAAAGTTATCATTGATAAAAGAGAAAATTATATATTATATATAAATATACCTTTTTTATGGATGAAAAATTTCTTTTAAAATTATCTTTAACTTTTTCACTATTGGGAATTTTATTAATTTTATTTATTTCAGAGAATGATACATTACCTACTTCAAAAATTTCAGATATATCCAATAAACAAATAGATTCAATTGTAAAGATTAAAGGAACTATTGAACATTTAACAGAATTAGAAAATTTAGTTCTATTTACATTAAAAGATGAAACTGGAAAAATAAACATTATTTTATTTACAGATACCATATTGAATATAAAACAAGAACAAGAAGTAGAAATAATTGGAAAAATAATCGAATATAAAAATACTATCGAAATTATGGCAGATCAAATAAAAACATGATTTTTGAAATATTAATTGCAGTTTTATTAGGATGTTTTTTAGGAATTTTTACTGGTTTAATTCCAGGTGTACATATTAATTTAATATCTTTATTATTACTTTCCATTTCAGGAGTATTATTAAATATAACTTCTCCTATTATTATTGCAGTTTTAATAATTTCTATGGCAATTACTCATACTTTTCTAGACACCATCCCTTCAATATTTTTAGGGGCACCTGATTCAGATACTGCACTTTCTGTTTTACCTGGGCACAGTATGTTATTAGAAGGAAAGGGATACGAGGCAGTAATGTTAACATTAATAGGAAGTTTTTTTGCACTTATTTTAGCAATTATTTTATCCCCATTTATAGGAATAATAATTAAATTAATTTATCCTTATTTAGAAAAATTTATGGTATTAATCTTAATATCTGCATCGAGTTTTTTAATATTTAGAGAAAAAAAGAAAAGATTTTGGGCATTAATTATATTTTTAATGGCAGGAGTATTAGGTATTGCTGTATTAAATTTACATAATTTAAAAAATCCTCTGTTTCCTTTATTATCTGGATTATTTGGAACAGGAATGTTAGTAATTAGTTTTACAGAAAAAACAAAAATTCCTTTACAAAAAATAACTTTTCCAGATGTTACAAAAAAACAAATTTTCAAAATAATGAAATCTTCCTTAATATCAGGAGGATTATGCTCTTTTTTACCTGGACTAGGTCCTGCTCAAGCTGCAATAATAGGTTCAGAATTTTATAAAAAAATGACACATCAAGGATTCTTAATTTTAGTAGGAGGATTAAATACAATTAATATGGTTTTAAGTTTCTTGGCACTTTTCTTATTAGATAAGGCAAGAAATGGTGCAATTGTAACGGTATCTAAAATCTTGGATAAAATAGATTTAAATGATTTAATACTATTTTTTGGAGTAGCATTATTATCCGGAGGAATAGCAGTTTTTTTAACAATAAAAATAACAAAAATATTTTCTAATATGCTCTCTAAAGTCAATTATAGAAAATTAGTTTTATCAATTATAATTTTTATATCATTAATGGTTTTTATTTTATCTTCACAATTTTTAGGAATATTAGTTCTAGTAATTTCGACATTTATAGGTATAGTTCCTTCTCAACTAGGAATAGGAAGAAACCACTTAATGGGTTGTCTTCTTCTTCCAGTTATTCTTTATTTTTTACTCTAAAAGATTAGATAGCCTCATAGCTCTAGCCATTCTAGTCATTCCTATTCCTCCTCCAAATCTAGGGAACATTTCCATAGATAAATAATCTTCTAATTCGCCCATAACCCTTTCTTTACTAAATTTATCAAATAATAATTTACTATATTCTCCATCAGAAATAGATAAAAAATTATTTTTCATTTCTTCAACATCGATAGATCTTTCAGCACTTCCTATAGTTTCCATTCCGTGCAATAAAACATCTACTTTGTTAAATATTCCATCTTCATAATGTTTCATATTCCAAAATGGATGTGTTCTTTGAGGAAATTTTTCTAAAATAACACTATCTCCATATTCTTTCCCTATTTTTTCCTCATGTTCATCATTTATTTCATCTGTATCATATTTTTGACACATGTCTTCATAATCCACAATCTTA
>CAYUWX010000010.1:11181-18657 GCA_964448715.1 Candidatus Woesearchaeota archaeon | reverse complement strand
CTTTTCTATTACAATAACTTTAATAAATACTAAATATTTTCACTTAAACATGTCTGAAATAACTATCACTTATGAAACATTATATGATATGCTTAGAAGAGAAAAAGATCGAGCAGAATTACAAGAATTAGATCAATTGTTCTTTGAAAAGTTAACAAAATACATAAGGGAGAAAAAAGAAATACTTAGATCTCAAGAACAAAAAGATTCCATATTTACAACTATAGAAGTTCAAAAAACAAGAAAACAAATAGAAAATATTCAAAAAATTATAAAAGAATTATATGAAAAAAGAGAATCTAAAATAATACAACTAGCTCTAATGAATTCAAGGTCAAACTCAATAAAAAACGACAAATCCTTAATGTTAAATCAAGAAAAAGAATTATATGAAAAAGTAACTCACATTTTAACAAATTCGAGACAAGATATTCTACATAATATTGTTCTAGGAAATAACATAAAAGTGGAAAAAACTGAACCAAAACGTTTAAAAACCGATGAAAAACCTAAAACTACATCAAAGGAAGTAAAATTAAAGCAAAAATTATCTCAATTCATAGGAACTGATTTAAACAACTATGGCCCTTTTGAAAAAGGAGATAATGCAAAACTTCCAATAGAAATTGCAGAATTTCTAATAAACAAGAATCAAGCAGAGGAAATATCAAATGAAAACACCTAAAATACGAAAATCTTATTGTAAAAAGTGTAAAACACACACCACCCATAAATCCACAACTAATAAAACAACTGGAACTAGGGGTGCTCTAAAAAGAGGATCTATTACTAGAGCTAAAAAAAGAGGATTAGGAGTAGGATTTGGTAATTTAGGAAATTATGGTTCAAAACCTGCAATAAGTAAATGGAAAAGGGCAGGATCAAAAACTAGTAAAAAATTAGCTTTAAAACTTACTTGTAATGAATGTAACAAATCAAAATTATTAAAACAAAGAAGAGCAAAAAAAGTAGAATTTATTTAAAATGGTATCAAAATTTATAAAAATAAGATGTAAGAAATGTAAAAACGAACAAATAATTTTTGAAAAGGCTTCAACTGAAATTAAATGTTTAGTTTGTGGAGAAGTACTTGCTATTCCTAAAGGGGGAAAAGCTAAAATAAAAGCTACATCTTTAGAAATTTTAGAATAAAATGTATTACAAGAAGAATGGTGCGCCCGAAGAAGGAGAAATAGTTCTTTGTACTGTTAAAAAAATTCTTTATCATTCTGTATTTATAACAATAGATGAATATCGTTCTTTAGAAGGAATGTTACACATTTCTGAAATATCACCAGGTAGAATTAGAAATATTAGAGATTATGTTAAAGAAGGAAAACAAATAGTATGTAAAGTTCTAAAAATTGATAAAATAAAAGGACATATTGATTTATCAATAAGAAGGGTAAATACATCTCAAAAAGTTAATAAAATCAAAGAATTTAAACAAGAACAAAGAGCAGAAAAAATTCTAGAATTAATTGGAAAAGAACTAAATAAAGATCTTCCAAAAATGTATAAAGAATTAGGATTTAAATTAATAGAAGAATATGGCTCAATAAATAATGCATTTGAAAATTTTGCATTAGATGATGAATTAATAGATAATCTAAAACTACCTAAGAAATCTTCAGATTTACTTAAAAAAATAATTGAAAGTAAAATAAAAATTCCAGAGGTAGAAGTTAAAGAAACTTTAAAAATAACGTCTGAAAAACCAAATGGAATTGAAATAATTAAAAAAATTCTAACAAAATTACAAAAAGGACAAATAAAAATAAATTATTTAGGCTCTCCAAAATATAAAGTTGAAGTTAAGGCATCAGATTATAAAACTGCAGAAGGAATTCTTACTCAATTAAATGAAGATGCAGAAAAAATGGCTAATGAAGAGGGTGCAACAATAATATACTCCAAAATAAAATGAAAAAAATTTTTAAATGTTCTAAATGTTCTAAATTTACTATGAAAGAAACTTGTTCTAAATGTAAAATAAAAACAATAAATCCTAAACCTGCTAAATATTCTCCGGAAGATAAATACGGGAAATATAGAAGAATAGCAAAAAAGAGCTCACTTTAAATTAATTCCTTTAGAAATATTTTCAAGTTTCCTTTCTTCTAATTTCTTAAAAATCATAAAGCCCATTACAACAATAAAAACTAATCCAATTAAAAACATAATAATAAACAATGGAAGTCGACTAGCTTCTTGAGGAAATTGAGTTTCATTATTTTGAGGTTCTTCATCTTCTAAATTGATACAATGAGATTTATCAAAAGTACAATCCTCATAACATAATAAAGTTCCTTCATCATAACCTAAACTTTCACAAGTATTATCTCCAAATTCATTGCCATCACATTCTTCATTTTCATCAATTACATTATTATTACACAGAGAAGTTTGATTATTTTTTTTTGAGTTTTTTTTTGAATTTTTGTTATTATTATTATTATTATTATTATTATTGTCACCACCTTCATCAGAACACAAACTATGGTCAGAACTTAAGGTAAAATTAATTGTATTTATAATTCCGAGAGAGTAATTTTCTTTCCCTACGAAAATATCTTCAACAAAAAAAGAAATATTATAACTTTCATTTGCACTAACTAAAAAATAATACTGTCCGGTACTTACATCAGAACTTTCACTAAAAGAATCAACATCATTACTAGCATTAATAGACATAGTATAACTATCTAAATAATTTGAAGAATCTGCACAAAAAACATATCCTGTAAAAATATTAAAAGAGGGAGGAGCAGAATAAACAAAACCAACTAAAATTAATAAAAATCCAAAAAATATAAAATATCTACTCTTTTTCATAAAAATAATTATGCCTTCTACTTTTTAAACTTTTTTAAAAATCATTAATTCCTCTTTGTTTAATAAAACTTTTTTCCATTAATTCACCATATAGTCCATCAAAACCTGCTTTAATTTTGATTTCACCTTTACGATTTTTCAAAATTAACTCAACAAGTTTTTCATCTAATTCTTTTAACAAATCTTCTTTTGAAATATTTAATAAAATATTAAATTCATTTCCAAATTTTTCAATTAATCTATCATAAATTAAAGAAACTCCTTTAGAAGGTAATTGTTTTAATCCTAAATAAGTTCCAATAATTTCAGATAAAGGTATTAATTTCTTAAATGGCACAGAATTTTTCAAAACATATCCTTCTAGCCTATCTGCTAACAATTCAACCCTATGTAATACTCCAATAGTTAATAATTTTCCACATTTTGGGCAAATATCTTGATTTTTTATAGATTCTTTTGGTTCTAAAGATAACTCACAATTTCTATGGCCATCCAAATGATATTTTCCATAAGCTGGATCAACTTCAATAGTTTCAACAAAATTTTTCTTTGTTTTTATACTCTCCAATATTTTATGATATGAAAACTCACTATCAAAAACATTACACTCTCTTCCAATTCTCCATGGCCAAAAAGAGTGAGAATCAGAATTACTAATTAAACTAAATTTATCTAAACTAGATAATCTCCAATTCATTTCAGGATCAGAACTTAAACCAGTTTCTAATGCATGAATATATTTTGTTTTTTCTTGAAAACAATCCTTAACAGAATCAAAACCCGACTTACTACCCAATAATCCAAACCAGGGAGTCCAAATATGGGCAGGAATAACTTCTATTTTTTTATTAATTGATCTCATCATTTCAACTAATTCAATACTAGAAAATCCAAAAATTGGCCGACCATCATAATCTAACCTTCCTTTTTTTAATAATTCTTCATTTATTTGTTCTACGCTATCAAAATCAGGAGCTAAAATAATATGGTGTATTCTTCTGCCTTTGTCCCCCTGAGTATAAATAAGACTCAATTCAGTTTGTAATATAAAATTCATTCCTTTTTTAGAAACAAAAATATTTTCGCCATTATTCACTAATTTATCTTTCAAATGTTCTAACCATTTAGGATGAGTAAAATCTCCACTACCTAATAAATTCAAACCCTTAATTTTGCCATAATGTTCTAAATTATCTATAGTTAAATCCTTACTAGTTGCTCTAGAATACTTACCATGTAAATGTAAATCTGCAAATATCATAAAAAGAAAAAGAAAAAGAAATTAATAAAGGTTATTACTCTCCAAGAATTTTTATATTTGTTGAAGTGATATCTATATAATTATAATCAACAATTATGTCTATATTCTGAGTGTACTTAGAATCTTGGTCAACATCTAACAAACAAGTTAAGATTTTTTCTTCTCCTTCTTGTAAAGTTAAATATCCTCCATAATTTTGTCCACCTGAAAAAGTACATTTAATAGTTTCTGGTTTTAACTCTACATAAATCTTATTTTTATTTTGTAATTTTCCATATGCACTCTCAAAATTTTCACATTCAGAATCTTTATTATAAACTATCCCTATTCCTTTATTTTTTAATCCTATTTTAAAAGCTACTTGATTAACCCCTCTTAATTCTTCTTTAAAAGAAGTAACTTGTACTGGACCTCCAGAAACATATCCTTTTTTAATTTTATTTCCACTAGTACTACAAATATTATCTGAACCTATTTCTTCTAAAGTTTTTGAAGTTATACAAGCTTCTACACTAGCTTTTGTTTGATAAGGATAACAAACCTTAGCTAACAATTCTTTTTCAACAAATCCTCCACTAATAGATCCTGCGTAATCAATTTGCCCTAAATTAACTATAGCTTCACCACCAACATCAGAAATACCTTTTTCAGCAGAAAATAAACTATTTTCCAAAATAGTATAACTTTCTAAATTTAAAGTATCAAATTCTATTGGGGAAATTCCATAAAGTTTTACTTTTGCACCATTTGTAGGAATTTCAAATTCACCAAAATTAATTAATTTTACTTTTACATCAATTAAATCATCTTGTCCGAATTCAGATATTGGAGCACCTGGTTCAAAATTTATATCGAGACCTTGTATACCTCCAATAAAGGGACTTTCTTGTTCGCCACCACCATTGTTTGACTTACATCCGCCAATAATGACGACAAATAAAACCAACATCAATATTATTATTTTTTTCATTTTTTCCTCCTATAAATTAGTTTCAAATGATATACTAACTGGTTTTGAAACTTCATAATCATATTTTAAAATAACATTTAAATTATCAATATATGCTACATTAGTTGAACCAATGGATAATTCCCCAATACATCTTATTTTATCACCTAAACGATAAACTATTTTTTGATTTTTTTGAGGACTACAACTAAATTCTCCACCTGTTCCAGTTAAAAAAAGACTTACGTCAATCAAATCTAAATCAATATCTTCTTCTCTAACTATTTCTCCTTGTTTTGCCTTATTCAAATATAAATCTACAATTATCTGGTTAATATTACCAGACTTAATAATATTCTTTTCAATCTTATTTATCATTAAAGGTGATGAATCTTGTTCAATACTATTTGAATTAAATTTTTCTTTATTATTGCAAACTATTTCTTCACTTTCTAAATAAGGATCTCCTTTAACACAAACATTCATTTTTGCACTACTTTCTACAGAATATTTTAATTCAGCATAAATGCTTGTTTTTCCCATACCATCTTCTAAATTAACATAAGCATAAGATCCGATTTCATCTGGAAAATAAACAATTTTTTCAGTAGAAGTTAAAACACTTTCATCATTTTCATAAGCCGCATCAATCATTCCATTTTTGCACTCTTTAAAAGAAATTCCTTCATAATGAGGAGGAGTATCTCCTTGTATACAAGCTTCAAAATTAATATCTTTTTTTAATCCATTTATTAATTTTAAGTTTACTTGAAAATTTTGACCTTCCATTAGTTCTCTTGGTGGTTGATCTTCTATAAAATTAATATCAATGCCTTTTGGAAGATTTGTAGGTGAACTACTATTAGCACAACTAGAAATAAATAAAACTATTACTAAAAAACTAATTAATCCTCCTTTTTTCATATTTTATTAAATAATAAACCTCTTTTAAAAAACTTTCTAATCTTAAGAAATTTTAGTTATTGAAACTACTGTCCTTTTAGTAATATCAAATGAATAATCCATTTCTACTTTTATATAATCTCCACGATATTCTCCATCACTTAATTCATTAATACTGAAAAAACAATTAAAATTATAGATATCTAAATCTTGATCAATATCTAACTCTCTTAAAGTATATACTTGATAATTTCCATCTTGAATACTTTCTTCATAAGGTTTAAATGAACAAAGATTTATATTATCACTCAAAGTTATACCGTTAGGAACAAATAATTTAAAATCTTTTATTTCATTTAATTCAACTTGATTATCTTCTTTAATCAAAACTTCCAAATAAAGATTTTCATCCCCGGCAATAAATGGTTGAGGAATTGCACTTCCAATAATAACATCAATTGGTCCAGGACTAACTTTACTATTCATTATATTTTTACCACCTAATAAACTTTTATCCCATCCATAAACATCAAAAGGATTTTTTCCTTCAAGATATAATTCATTATATCTATCTCTATTCAAATAATAAATAATATAAGTCGATTCTGTATAAAATTTATCAAAACTACTAATTAATTTTACACTTTTAGTATCTATCTTTTTATTAGAACTTAATCCTTCATTAAAAACACATGCAACAGTTTTTATTAATTTAATTGCATTTCCTGACAAAATTGCTTCATTTGGTGTAACTATTAGAGCACCATTATAATCTTCCATTTCACAGTTAAATATAACATTTGAATCTTCACTATACAAACTAGCTGCTTCAATAGTTCCTCTAACTGTAATTGGTTGATTTTCATAAAAAGTAGACATTATTGGTTTAAAATTATTAATTTCTATACCTATATCTTTCTTTTTTAATTCTTGATCTTCAAAACTTCCAAAATCTTTATGTTTTTCAGGATGAAATAATTCATCCCAAAATTTTTCAAAAGGATTTTTTGAATCATCTCCTTCACCAAAACCTAACTTTTGTTGTAAAGGAAGTATAATTGAATCTAATCTTCCAGTTTCAATGAATGCTTGTTTAAAAAAGAAAAAAACTAATAACAATACTAAAATAATGACACATGTTTTAATAAATTTAGGTTTATGTTTTTTATCTAAACCTTGATAAAAATGGAATAAAGATAAAAATACGAGTGCCGCCCATGCAGCAATTTTCCAATTTCCAAATAAATTATATATAAAACTAAAAAATAATAAACTAATTATAGTCATAATTATATTAAATATATCAATTCCTTCATAACCTTCAGTTTCAGGATGTTTTTTCATAAATAAACTTAAAAAATCAAAAAAGAAAATATAAATTAAAATACCTGTCCAAATTAAAATATAACCAATAAAATTAGGAAATCCTGTCCCAAAATATGAAAATATATCTATCGGAGCTAAAGCTATTGGCCATAAAAAAATAAATGAAATAACTTTAAGAAATAAATTAAATATTTTTAAAGGA
>CAYUWX010000010.1:0-11081 GCA_964448715.1 Candidatus Woesearchaeota archaeon | reverse complement strand
CCATAAAAAAATAAATGAAATAACTTTAAGAAATAAATTAAATATTTTTAAAGGACGTCCTTTATGTGGCATAGATTTATACAATGATTTAACACCTTTCCAAGATACTTTTTTTAATACAGGCCACCTATTATGACTTCTTATATCCTTTTTAAGAAATTTTTGATAATCTTGAGGATTATAATCTGCCGATGCTCTCTTCTCAGCTCTTGCTTGCAAATAATCTGGCTTTTGCTTAGCTAACTTCTTTTTTTCAGAATTTATTTTCTTTGCATTAACCCCTTCTGCAATTGCTCTTCTCTCCCATTTAGCCATTCAATTTACCTCTTTTTTTAATTATATCCAATTTTTAATTCATTAATTTCAAAATCATTAATAGGTTTTACTTCAATGAAATTATTTCCTCTTTTTATCATTCCTTTAATATCAAATTCTACAAATCTATTTGAACTATCTAAATCTATAATTTCCTCATTTAAAATTATTTCTGCTTTTTTAGAATTTCCAGACATATCTAAACTCAAGTAATAATTAGTTGCTAAACCATAAATTCTATCAGAAACATAAAATTCATAAGCAGGATATACTACATCAGAAACAGAATTACTAACAATTATATCCCCAATTAAATAATTCCCTCCACTTATACTGAATTCTAATTCATTAACACCTTTTACAAAATAAGAACTATCCATATCTACAAAATAATCTCCGCAACTAATAACTTCATTCAATAATAAATTTTCATTCAAATAAATTTTTAAAATATTTTCACTTTCAACATCTTCTTTACAATAAACATAAAAACTTAATGAAGAATCTTCTAATGCCCCAAATTCAGAAGAACTTACAGAAAAATCTAAAACTTCAGAAGAATGAACCAACTCAAAATTTTCTTTTAAAATTACATCTTTCAATAAATATTTATTACTAGAAAAGAAATTAAATCCTGGAGGACTTACCCTAAGCATTAATTTATTATTTTCTTCTAAAAAATTAAGAGGCAATTCTA
The DNA here is from genome assembly GCA_964448715.1 of Candidatus Woesearchaeota archaeon. Taxonomy (GTDB): domain Archaea; phylum Nanobdellota; class Nanobdellia; order SCGC-AAA011-G17; family PNOQ01; genus JABIBT01. The sequence goes on along the minus strand of CAYUWX010000010.1, from coordinate 10,069 downwards.
CATTTTCAATTTTTCCGGCAATTAAATTCTGATTTAAAATAACTTTATTATTCAATTCAATAATCATATCTCCTTTTGATTCAATAACATAAAAACTCAAAATTAATTTATTAAGATTATCCATATCATCTAAACTAAACTCTAAAACTTGATCAGATTCACCAAATAATCCATGTTTAATTTCTAAATAATTTGATAAAACACTAGAACTAGGTTCATTTTTGATAAATAAATCTGCAGAATCTAAATTATGATCTACCGAATTAGAATACTCTCCAACATAACCAATATTTTCACTTAGAAGGATTTCCCCATAAATTTTATCTTTACAAACCTCGGAGCAATCTTCTCCAAGTAACTCACATTTATCACAAGGTGGCAAAATTAAAGTATATAATAAAATAAACAATCCTATCATAAAAATTAATCCTCCTACTGTACCGCCAACTTTATTTTTAAAGAACATAAATATAAAACCCTAAAATAATTTAAAAGGTTTTCTGTTAAACAAAATATTTAGAATATTTAGGAAATTCTTTAGATATATAAGAATCTACACGGTTTTCAGATTTAATACCTTCTTCTAAATTATCTTCTAAAATTTTTCCTTTCAAATAAACATGATATAACTCATGAACTACAATAGCTTTTACAAAATTAGAATCACTAGTTAAATTATTTAAAATATCTTCATTTAAACAAATCTTATCTTTTTCTCCATGTATTACTAATGCACCAACTTTCAATGGAATTTTTTTTCTCATATCATCTTGAATCAATCTACTTTTTTTTGCTAATTTCCAAAATTCATCTAAATCAATCATACTAATTTTACAAGAAACTTTATGTTTTTTAGAAAATTCAGAATAAGCAATCTTAGCTAATTCCTTAACTTCTCTTTTTGTAAACATAATACTAAAACTTAAAAAATCTTTATAATGATTTCTATACTTAATTTTATAAAGATAAATTACATTCTTTAATTATGGATATATTAATTTTAATTTTGGTTTTCACTTATCTTATATTAGCAGTAATATCTGATATTAAAACAAAAGAAATTCCAGATTTCTTAAATTACTCATTTATAGGCATAGGAATATTTATATATCTACTAAAAACTTTAATAACAAATAATAATTTTTACATTATATCTAGTATATTAACAGCAGGAATTTTTTTCGCATTAGGATTATCAATGTATTACACCAAACAATGGGGGGGAGGAGATTCAAAATTACTAATTGGATTAGGGGCACTAATTCCCCTATATCCTGAAATAATATTTACATCAAATAAATCTAATAATTTTTTAGGAATTGATTTATTCATAAATTTATTAATCATAGGTGCACTATATAGTATAATTTATGTAATTTATTTAATTTTTAAAAATAAAAATAAATTCAAAAAAGAATTTAAAAAAATATATTCAAATAAAAAAATAAAACTGTTTGAACATTCTGTTTGGACACTCATCATAATAATCAACATACTAAATATATTTTTAATAAAAGATAATTATCAAAAAATAATTGTTATTTCAATATCATTAATTTTCTTAATATTAAATTACTTAATTATTACAATTAAATCAGTAGAAAATATTTCAATGTATAAAAATATCTCAACTAAAAAACTAAGAGAGGGAGATTATATTACAAAAAAATTAAAGCATAATAATAAAATAATTTTCAAACCAACTTTACATGGAATAAATAAAAAACAAATCAAACAAATACAAAAATATTTCAAACAAGTAGAAATAAAAGAAGGAATCGCATTTGCACCAGTATTTTTAATTGCAATGATAATAACTTTACTAAAAGGAAATATAATTCTTTATTTTTTAACCTAAAGCTCTTCTAACATCAACTATTTCTGCAGAAGCAACTTCTTCAAAAGATTCTACTTTTTCAGCCATAGGATCTGGACTTCCTAAAGACTCATCCATCACAAAAATTATACTTAATGATTTTAATCCAAAAGCAACTGGTTCAATATTAGTTTTCATACTAGAATCTTCTTGTATAAATTCTTTAATAACTTCTTTAACTTTAACTTCTAAATCATCTAAATTAACTTCAGGATTAGCAGGCATAACTTTAATTGTTACTATTGCTTCGGCCATTTTAATTAGGTCCCTCAAATCCACAATTAGAGCAAACATAAGGTATTACATTAACTCTACACTTTTTACATCTAATTATTTCTTCCTTTCCACATTCAGGACATTTAAAATTAGTAGCTATTAATGAACTATTTATTTTAACTTTACATGAAGTACAATGTTGTTCTTTTACCATAATAGAATTCTGGGAATTATAGTGATTTATAAAGGTTTTGTTAATCTTTTGGCACTTCATGATGTTTTAAACATCTTGCTTCATATTCTTGATCACCAACTAAAATCAAAGGACTATTATAATGAGAGGGTTTTCCATCAATTAATCTTTGGGTTCTATTTGCAGGCATTCCGCATCCTTCATAATCACAAGATGCATACATTTTTACAACCTTATCTGCAAGAGATAATAAATCAGACATAGGCCCAAAAGGTTCAGCTTTAAAATCTAAATCTAATCCGCAGATTAAAACACTCTTATTTTCATTTTGTAAATTTCTAACAACATCAACTAAATCCTTTGGAAAAAAATTGGCTTCATCTATTGCTACAACATCTATTCTAGATTTTAAATTATTTAATATTTCATAAGACCAAGAAGAATTAATAACTGTGCTTTCTAATCTAGTTCCATTTCTACTAACAATTTCTTTTTCAGAAAATCTATCATCTAAAATAGGTTTAAATAATTGAAAATTTAAATTAGAATAATTCAATCTTTCTAATTCTGAAATTAATCTAGCCGTCTTTCCAGACTTCATAGGACCAGAAATAACTTCTAAATATCCAGGAGTATAAAGACTTACCATAAAAAAAAGAAATAAAAATAAAATAAAAAGATTTGTATTATTTAGACATCATCTCTAATACCTTTATCAGTAATATAAAACATACATTCTCCATCGGCTAAAGCTGGTGCATCAACTAATTTTGCAACTCTAGATCCCTTTTTACCTCTTCTAAGGTAAAGTCTGGTTGTAGATGCATGTGCAACAATATGTCCGCCTATCGCTTCTGTAGGATCACCAAAAAATGTATCAGGTTTTGCCATAACTTGATTAGTTACATAAACAATTATATTGTAAGTATGAGCCAACTTTAATAATACATGCATATGTTTATTCAATTTTTGTTGCCTATCTGATAAGGTTCCTCTTCCAATAAATTCACTTCTAAAATGACTCATCAATGAATCTACTATAACTATTTTAACAGGGATATTTTCTTTGTTAATTAATTCTTCAACTTTTTCAGCTAACAACATCTGATGATCTGAATTAAATGCTCTTACAACTCTAATATTTCCTAATAACTCTTCAAAATTCAAATCATTTTCTTCTGCAATTTGTTTTATTCTCTCAGGCCTAAATGTCCCCTCTGTATCTATCCAAACAACAACTCCATCAGCACCTCCCTCCTCACAAGGTAATTGTGCATTAACTGCCAATTGATGTGCTAATGCAGTTTTTCCAGAACCATAAGCACCATAACACTCAGTAATTGATCCAGATTCAAATCCTCCTCCAACTAATCCATTAAAATTATTACTACCTGTACTAATCTTAATTACCATCTCTCTCTTTTTTAATAAATCTAATCCAGTTTCAAAACCCATATTCTGTTTATCTCTAGCTACTTGGATAAGTTTTCTAGCCATAGATTCAGATAATCCTGATGCAGAAGATAAATTTGAAGGTGATGCAACAGCAATTGCAATTAAACTATCATATCCTGCATCTTCTAATTTTTCAATAGTTGCAGGTCCAACTCCTGGAAGATCAGATATACTAAATTCTTGCTGAATTTCTTCAACATTATTGTCTTCTTGTTTTTCTTCTATTTCTTCAGAAATTTCTTTCATTTCTTCACTCATCTTCATCCTCGCCTCCACTTAAAAATAATTCTTGTTGAATTTCATGTAAAATTGCCATCAATTTTGAAATATCTTGTCTTCTAAAATTTAAGGTTTCATCCCTCCATATATCTCCTTCTTTTTTCCAAGATCTTCTTAGAGATACCGTTTTAAATTCAACTTTTGAGCCATTAATATCTCTCTCATTAGCCCAAATCGCTCCAGAAATATTTCCAGATTTCCAACTTTTTATTGGTTTATTTGCCATTTTATCACCTTCCTTTCGGATTTTTTTCAAACTCTAAGAAATCTTACTCTGCTTTTCGCATAATATTTCATTAGAGTAATATAGTAAGTTTATTCCAATTTATAAATAATTTCATGGCCTATGGCAAGCTGACAAGATAATTTAAAACAACAAAAATCCTATTCCAATTAATATTAAAACAAATAAAACCCATTCTAAAATTCCTCCAGATTTAATAAATCCATTAATTCTAGTTTTATTTAATGGATAAAAAAAATACACACCTTTAGTATTTAACATATCAATAATTAAATGACTCATATATCCTAAAAAAAATGCACCCGCCCATAAATGTTTTTCAAATACTTCTAAAATAAAATATATCAATAATGGAAAATAAATAGTATGTAATAATCCTCTATGTCCAAATAATAAATTTAATAACCACGATAAAAATGGAATTTTACTACCAATCTTGCTAAAAGGAGTATCAATATCTGGCAAAATAGAAGAGAATGTAACAATAATTACAAAAAGAAAACTATCTGAAATATTCAAAATTTTGCTAACAAATAAACCAATTAATAAACCAAATGCTAAATGTGTCTTAAATATCATTTTTTAATAGTTCTACTGGATCTGCCTCTTTTATATTTCTTGCCACGAATTCCAGCCTATTAAACATTTCGTTTTTATTTACTTTACCTTCAACAATTACTTGTTTACCTAAAACCTCTTTTCTCCATACATTAAATAACTCTAAGGAATAATCATTAATATCTTGTTCACTAAAATCAAATAACCCTTTTGTAGTATCTCCGAAGCTAACAACTCTAATATTGGAATTACCATCATCAAAAAAGAAATTTGATACAATTGTTTTTTTCACTTCTACTTTTCCATGTTCTTTACATGTTGAATCTTCATTCACTTTTCTATTACATTCATTACAGGCATTAAAAAATCTAGGTTCAAATATCTGAACAACCGTACCTAAAACTGAAACAAAATCCCCTTCCTGAATTTCATCTAATGTTTTTTTATTATATGAATTTTTTTGAAAACTTACAACTTCTTCTATTTTTTCACCTTCAGGATTTACAATAAGTTGACTATTACTTCCTAAATGAACTTCTACAAAACCACGATTATCTCTAGAATAGCCATTTTTTAATTTAACAATATCTCCCACTTTAAACATTCCTTTTTCAATTTCATTAATTATTGGTTCATCCCATACTACTATTCTAAGATTTCCAGTTTCATCAGCTACAGAAAAATTAACAACTTTTCCAGATCTTCCATTTTTATTAAAATTCACAACATCCCTTACATCCATAACTTTTCCAATCAAAGATATGCCAGACATTCCTCTTGGAACTTCTTTAACCTTCAATGTTTTTTCAGCATTAACATTTTCAAATATTTTTAGACCTAATTGATTTGCAACTATATGGGCAGCACCCTCTTTACTAATTAAATCTGATAATTCTCTTATCTTTTCATTAATTTTTTTTTCAATATCTTCTTGAGAAAGTCCTTTTTCTTCTTTTATCTTATCTACAATTTGATCATAACTGAATTTTAACATTTTAGTTCTTTTTCCCCTATATTTAGTTGTGTTTCATAATCTACAGCAGATTTTACTGTAATATTGCCATCTAAACCAGGGGTAATGAACTCAAACTTAAAAAGCTTATCATCAATTTTCACTAAATAAAAATCATTTAAATTAGAAAATTCATTTTGCCAACAAATTTTATTTTCAGAACAAAGATTAGAAATTTCTTCTATTTTATCAACTTTAGTTATAAAATCATCAAAATTAAAATCTTCAATTAAAATCTCGGTTTCATAAACTTCTGAATAATTTATTTTATAATTTTGATCTTCAAAATTTCCATTCACATATAAAATTCCTTTAAGTTTAATACCTTCAGATGTTCTAAAAACTTCAAAATTAGAATTATTTTCAGTTAAATCATCAATTAAAACATTTTTTAAAATAATCCAATCATTAGGAAAACATTCTTTATTTCCCTTTTTCCAAAGAATATATGAATCTTTAAAAATAGGATTTTTAATTCCAGTATTCTTTAATATTTTAGATATACTATCCTCTCCATTATTTTTTAATGTATTTTTAAAAAAATATTTATCAGACATAGAATCAACATAAGTGCTTATTATTTTTTCTTGAGTCTCTCCAATATTAAATTCGGTTTTTGAACCTTCTATCCAAAACATTAATCCTATACTAACACTAATTGATAAAATAGTAAAAATCAATACATATGGCATTAAAATTCCTTTTTTATTCATTTTCATCTTACATAACTTAATTCACATTCCTCCACAAATCCATAACTTGTTAGATATAAACTATATTTATCTGTTAATTTTTGTTCAGCTGGCACAGGATAACCTTTTAGACCATACGAAACTAATAGGGCTCCATCATTTTTTATATTTCTAAACATGGCCTTTTTACCTGTATAATCTGAATTATACCAAATATATAATCTATATTGCCTTTCTACATAGTTTTCAGATATTTCAGAATAATAACAATATTTTAAATTTTCAAAAATTGTAAGGGTATTATCTTTTAAAAAAGACCTAATGTCTTTATCTTTAAGATCAGATTCAACATATTCTATAACAATATCGTAAAAAGAAACATTTTTTCCATGATACTCTATTTGAGTATTTAAATAATTTATAATATTGGGATAATAATTATATGCTTCAATATTAGTTTCAGCATCTATTACACTTTCAATTTCTCCGCTTTCAAGAGAACCAAGAACTATAAATAAGATATAAAATATTAAAATTATAAAAGTAAAAATTAAAGATACCATATCTGCCGTTTCCACTTGCCCATGTTTATTTATTTTCATTTGCTACTAAAATCTCCAATAACTTAGTTTCATTTCCTTCCAAAACATAATATCTTAGATAATTACAATCATATTGATCTCTAATATTTTTTACATTTAATAATAAACATTGACTAATTATTTCAGGATTTATTTCTATTTCATTTAAAATAATCGAAGAATTATAAAAATCAGAAATAGTTAATTTCAATCCTTGATTTTGAATTCCGGTACATTTTCTAATTTGTTCTTCATTAAAATTATCTAAATTAAATTCTTCTCCACCTAGACAATCCTCAGAAAATAAAATTCTAGAAATTAATAAATTATTTTCCAATTGTTCAGTATTAATATCTTGTTTAAAATAAAATTTGGCACCAAATAAAATAACAACTGCCACAAATAAAATAAAAATACCATAATAAATCATTTTAGTTGTTTCTTTACTAACTTGATATGCCATTTTTAATCTCCTTTATATTAAAATTATCATCTTTAAATTCAAATCTTATTTTATCTAAATTAATTTTATTTTCAATAATTTTTACAAATTCATTATTCAAACAATAAATTGATTTATATGTGCCCCTTCTTCCAGATGGATTAACCACACTTTCACAATCTGATTTTATAATTAAATCATATTCTTTATTTTTTTCTTCAAGTAAATATTCAACAATTAAATTACCATTAGAGGTTAAGATGGCACTATTTATTAAAGAAAATTCATTAGAAAATTTATCTGTATATACTCTATCCCCATTAGCAAAATCATTTAAAGCAAATAAAATTATTGAAAAAACAACTAATGATAATAATATATATCCTATCCAAAGATATAATCTATTCACTTCTTCCATATAATATTATTAAAAATAATTGTTTATAATAGTTATGGCCTAGGATTTGTAATAGTATGAGTATAACATTTATTTCCTGTCCATTTACATTCATAAATTGCAGCAATTCCAAATGCTGCCATACTATATCCTCCAAAACTACAGGGATCACTCTTGCAATTAATCTCTCTAGTGTAATCATCACATCCATTAAGATTAGAGCAATCAATAGTGTTCAAAACAAATCCATTAGGAGTATTTTTCAACTTTAATTCAATATAGTTATCTTTTATAATATCTAAAGAAACAATTTTTCCAGTTTTAATAAAATTAATATCTCTATCTATGATTCTAAAATCTACTAAATTAGTACAAACTGGATCGTCACATATTGCAATACATGGAGAACCATAACATTCGGAGATAATATTATTTTTGTTGAATGCCATTAAATAATATTTTTCACCTAATGAATAAAATAAATTTATTTTGAGATCATTTATTTTTAATTCTTCAATATCTTGTTTTAATCCATCCATTGAACTTCCTACAGAACTTTGATCTTCTGGTGGAATTAAACTTTTAGTAAAAAGAATTCCTGCCTTCATTAATACAAAAACCATAATTATTCCAAATATTAATCCTGCAATAATTGTAAAATTAACTCCTTTTTTATTCATTTTACACTCGCCGTTGAATTAACCATTCTAAAAAAATCTTGAATTTTATTAATAAATTCATTTGCATGATCTTGAAAAATCATTAAAAGTATTACTATAACAATTAAAGTAATCAATAAGATTACTATTGTTTCAATTGACAAACTCATACCTTTTTTCATTTTAAAAAATAAAAAAATTAGAAGCAACCTTCTGCTTCAATTTGTGAACAAGATACTTCCGGTAAATCTGTACAATAAATCGTTGAATCTACTTTATTATCTCCAGTTGTATCCACTGAATGTTCTTTATTACAATAATTATCCTTATACATTGCTAAACCTGTTCTTTCATAATTATTACAATAGGTATTACAATTTAATACAACTTCACTAATATCTTGTCCAGTTTGGCCCCATAAATTTTTTACCTTGGTTGTAAAATTTCCAAATCCTCCAGTAAAAAATATTGCAACAATTATTAATACCAAAACTGCAAGAATAATAATAATTATAGTATTTGTTGAAAGCTCTTGACCTTTTTTATTCATATAATCACCTCAATTAAAAATACTTAACCATATTTTTAAACTTTTCTATTAACATGGAATATTATTTAATTTACTTATCTGACTTTTTTCTACAATACATATTTTGTTATAATCTAATTTATATAAAATAAAAGAATCATCTACTTCTTTTTCAAACGTTCTTGAATTTTGAGAAATAGTATATTCTATTTTAGATTTATCTTCTTTTTGATATATCAAAGAAGAATTAGTAAAAACATCAAAACTAAAATTTCCAGATTTTAAAATTAAACAAGGAATAATATCATTAACAACATAAGGATAACCTACAAAATCAACATTTTGATCATTTATTAAGTTAAATTCTACAAAATTATTTTTTTTAGATAACATTAAAGAAAATTTTCCAGGAATATCTAATTCTTCTTTCAAACACTTACATTCTTTATTCGATGAGTCTCTACAATCACTTAATTCATCTAAAAATTTATTTTCAAAATATTCCTTATATTTATCTTGAGCAGATTCTCTCTCATGGGGCAATAAATCACTTTTATCAGAAACCCATTCTTGAAATAAATCATTTGCCTGAGGAACAAATTTAACTATTAAAAAAGCTGCAATTAATATTACTATCAAAGTTAAAAATGCCCATTTAAAATCTTCAAAACTCATTGCCATATCTATACACCAAACCTCAATAATAATTTTAATTTATCTAATAACTCTAATGCTTTTTCTTTATTAAGAAATATGATTATAACGATAACTACTAAAAATAAAATTGCTATAATCCATTTTTTTATGTCTTCCCATATTAATTGGCCTTTTTTATTCATTGACCACACCTCTCAATAGTTGAAGTAGATTCACCAAAATAAAGACCAGATACAAAACCCGATTTATGGAGTATTGCAAAAGCAGTACCAATGGCAC
>CAYUWX010000009.1:0-18666 GCA_964448715.1 Candidatus Woesearchaeota archaeon | reverse complement strand
GGTCTCCGCAAAACTCCGACAGACATAACAAGGATTTAAACTCCGCTCCATTGCATTACGCTCCACCTTCAGTTTCACTTCAGGGAAATTTTTTCTACGAAAAAACTCACGAGGTCATTTCGACTTCGTCTCCATTCCGCTCGTGCTTTCAATAAATTGAAAGTCTCTAAATCCCGATGTTAACAAAAATTACTATTACGAATTTCTTTAAAAGAAATCTTTTCAATTAAATTAATAGGAGTAACTTGTGGACTCCAAACTTCTGGAGCACTATAACTTCCATCCTACTTTTCAAAAGGAACTGAAGAAAGATTATATTCTTTCTTCTTTTTCTATGAAAATCTAATAACCATCCTTCCAACCACTATATTCTCCGAAAGGAATTCCTACTACATATTCATCAAATTTGATAATATCTTTTAAATCTTCTAAATTACCTTGATTAAAATTATCTGGACCTGTTTTAGGTAATAAAAAACCAGAATTTTGTATACTTTTCCAGTTTTCTTCCGAAGTAAAATGTATTATCTCCACATTATTAAAATAGATTATATAAAAATTTATAAATAGGTATGTTGAATAACATCTTACAAATTCAAGGAGAATTAAAATGGCAGTAGAATATGATGAATTTAAAGGAAATAAAATAATAAAATTAATTGGTGAACAAGACACAGATGCAAAATGGCCCTTTAGCTTTGGAAAAATGAAAGCTAAATTGATAGTTGAAAATTTTGAAGCAATAAAAAAATTTGCAGAAGAGGAATGATTACTCTAACATTCCTTCTTTATCTAATTCTTCTAAAACAGAAATCATAACTAAAGGAAAAGTAATAGAAACATCTCCAATTACTGTTACAGCATCAGAATCATCTTTAATTTTTCCCCAAGATTTAGCTTCGTTAGTAGTTGCTCCAGACATTGATCCGGAAGAATACCTAGCAGTTGTCATATAAACAGCATAATCTAAACCACCATTAAGCAAACAAGCTAAAATAGCATGATGTTTTGAAATACTTCCACCCAAACTAATTAATCCTTTTTTTTCATCTTGTGAAGTACTAAATAATATATTTTGAAAATCTTTAACAACATCTACAATAAAGTCAGAATTATCTTGTTGAAACATGAATAAATGGAAACCAAAAGATCCATCAGTTACAGCAGGACAAAATATGGGGACATTATTTTTAGCTGCCTGGAATAAAATAGAGTTTTCATCTTCCAAAGTTTTGCCTATTTCTAAAAACATTTCTGAAGGAGTCCATCTTTTTTTAACAGAATATAATTTTTTTAAATAAGGCCTCATCAAATCCTCAAATTTAGCATAAGATTCAGAACGAATAAATAAATTACCAACACGATTAACACCTTTTTCATATAGTTCTACATCATCGGAAGAAAAATCGCCAATAACAAACTCTTCTTTATGGGCCTTCATAATGTCCTCTTCTATTCCACCAACAGTTGTTACAACTACATCTACTAAACCTAATTTAATTATTTGAGCAAAAAAACCTCTTAAACCAGAAGTTACCATATTTGAAGTATAAGTTAAATAGATTTTAGCACCATCTTTTTTCATTTTAATAATAGTTTCTTTAGCTTTTTCTAATTCAATAGATTGAAAACCAACATTTCCTAGAGAACTAACTAATTCATTTACATTAATTCCTTTTTTCCACTTCAAATCTTTAACAAATTTCATTAAAATTAAACTTAAAGGGGCATTTATAAAACTTTTTTTCTAAGAATTATCTATATTTTCAATAAAATTAAACAAATAACTATCTATTTCGGGATTTTTTTCTAAAAATGATCTAGAGTACTCATCAATATCAGATTCAGAAAAGTCGGAATATACCATATTATCAATATGATGGTGCATAACTTCGTGCATTAAAGTTTGTTGACAATTAGAAAATAGAGGATTAAGTTCAATAGTTTTATTAGAATAATTTATTCTACCTTTAACTCCCATTCTAGAAAAACTTACTTCATATGAGTTTAAAATCTCTTCAATATCCGAAAATTCTATATCTAATACCATTTTAATAAAAAAAGAAAAATAAAAAATATAAAGAACTATGATAAAAACTTAATTTTACTCTTTATTAACACTAACTGCCTTAAGACCTCTGTCTCCTTCTTCAACTTCAAAAGTAACTGCATCTCCTTCTTGCAATCTTACACCTTCAGCTAAGCCAGTTTGATGTACAAAATATTCTTCTCCGTCTTCACCAGAAATAAAACCGAATCCTTTTTGTTCATTAAAAAATTTCACTGTTCCGTTCATCTTTTCACCCCCTTTCTCCTAAACTTACGTTTTTTGAACATGTTATTTCCACGATTTTCAACCTTTATAGTATTTACTCTTTCAATATAAGGTTTATCTGCAAATTCTATATTTATATTACTATACTCTCTTTGAACTCTTCTAAAATTATCGTGATCAAATTCACATAGTAAACTAATTACTTTACCATTTTTACCTGCTCTAGCAGTTCTCCCACCACGATGCACATAATCTTTCGGATCTTGAGGTATCTCATAATTATATACATGAGAAACATTATCTATGTGTAATCCTCTAGCTGCAACATCGGTACAAACTAATACCCCAAACTTTGCATCGTTAAAAAATTGCAATGATTTAGTTCTTTTATTTTGAGTATGTCCACCATGTATTGCAATAGCATCTATTTTATTTGCTCTAAGATTTTTTACAATAAAATCAGTGGTATGTCTAGTATTACAAAAAACTATTGATAATCCTGATTTATCTTCTTTCAATAAATGAACTAACAAAGATAATTTTAATCCTTTTTGAATATCATAATAAACTTGTTTCAATTTACTGGGGTCAACTTGATTTCCTGCAAGAACTTCCTTAGGATTATTCATATATTTATTAGCAAGATTTCTTATTCTTGCATCAATCGTGGCTGAAAAAAATAATGTTTGTCTTTCTTTTGGACAATTTGCAATAATTCTTTCAACATCATCAACAAATCCCATATCCAGCATTCTATCTGCCTCATCCAAAACTAATATTTTAACTTTAGATAAATTTATAGTTCTTCGTTGTAAATGATCTAATAATCTTCCAGGTGTTGCAACTACAACTTCTGCTCTAGTTAATTCATGAATTTGATTATTTATAGAAACTCCTCCATAAACACTAATAATTTTTAATTTTTTACCATTTGAAAAGCTCTTAATAGCTTCACTAACTTGTTCTGCTAATTCTCTAGTAGGTGTCAAAACTAAAGCTTGTAAACCTTGTTTAGGAACCACTTTTTCTATAATTCCTGCTCCAAAAGCTAATGTTTTTCCAGAACCTGTTTCAGATTCTCCAATAATATCTCTACCTTTTACAATAGAAGGTATAGATTCTTTTTGTATTTTTGTAGGCGTACTAAAGCCCATTTCTTCTATAGTCGTAAGTAAATTGTCACTTAGACTTAACTCTTTAAATATCATTTTTATTCTCCTGTTATATTATAGCACTTTCATAGAAAAAGCGAAATGTTCATAAAATGTTCAAGTGCTTTATCCCTATTTCATACTTATTAACATAATTTAAGCAAAATTCTCCATATATAAAGCTTTCTATAGTAACTACTTTTTAGTTAATTTATTAATATATTTACAAAATCTTTTTAAATCATCTTTTTTTCCAAAATTAGATGGCAACATTCATGAATTTACCAAACTTCGAAGAAGCAAAAGTAGCTATTTTACCAGTTCATTATGAAAAAACAACTTCTTACAAAAAAGGAACCAAAAAAGCACCAAAGTCAATACTGGAAGCTTCAAAAGAATTAGAATTATATGATGAAGAATTGGAGATTGAACCCTATCAAATAGGTATAACAACGCTAGATGAAGTAAATTCCTTGGAAGAACTAGAAAAAATAAAATCAAATAAATTTATTATAGCTGTTGGGGGTGAACATACTATCTCGTTACCTTTGATCAAAAGACACCCAGAAGAAAATCTATCAATATTACATATAGATGCCCATGCAGATCTAAAAGATACTTTTGAAAACAAAAAAATATCTCATGCAACAGTTATGAGGAGAGTTTCAGAGTTTAATAAAAATATAACTCAAGTAGGGATAAGGTCATTAGAAAAAAAAGAGCACGAATTCATAAAAAATAACAATATTAAAACATTTTTCATGAAAGATTTAGTATACAATAAAAATTATATTTATGATATATTACATACCTTAAAACAAGATGTGTATATAACTATAGATACAGATGCGATAGATCCTTCAATCATACCAGATGTTGGAACTCCTGAACCAGGCGGATTAAGATGGTACCAACTATTAAATTTATTAAAACAAGTTTTCAAAGAAAAAAATGTTGTAGGTGTAGATATAGTAGAACTTAAACCAGAAAAAAATACTAATTCAGATTATATTATTGCAAAATTAATCTATAAAATAATTGGTTTTAAAGAATTATATGAAAAAGAATAATTAATTAGTTTTAATCATTTTTTTACCAAATACATCTTTTACAGGTTCAGTATAGGTTATATGATTCAAACTTTTCAAACATTTTTTCAATTTAGGTAACTCTTTTCTAAATAAAATTCCATGATACACTTTTCTTTGGCCACCATTAGGGGAATAAATTCTCTTTGATCTAGTAAATATAAATCCAGAATCATTTAATCTTTTATACAATTCTTTAGAATCTTTTTTAGCAACCTTGATGGTTGCAGCAACAAAACCTATTGCAACCCTTTCTTCTAGTTTACCTCCAAGAATATAACCTGTCATAAATCCAACACTTACCATGAAAATTACTGGTAAATTGGAAGCATTACTCATAATATTTTTAAAAACCAATAGAAACAGAAAAGAATCAATTCCTAAAAGAATTACAGCAAGTTTTCTATTTCCCCTTATTTCACTTAATTTGGAAAAAGTATTAATTACTTTAATTATAACTGCCATTCCAAACATTATTAATAAATTTAATATCATTTGGATTGCTAGTTTAGTTTTTATTTTTAAATATATGTTTTTTTAAAGAAATTCATCAGAAATACGAGGATTAATTTCACCTTTCAAATCTTCTCTAATTAAATTTTTTACATCTTTCTTAAAATTACTTAATAGGAAAGCCAATTTAATGAAAGCAACTTCAGATAACATATCTTCTCCAGGTATGATAATTTCTTGTAATTCTCTACCTGTAGAATAAACATCCATATTAACTCTGCCAAAAACAGTTTGAGAAGTCATAATTAAGGGCATATCTTTACTTAATTTTTTCAATTCCCTCAAGATTCCTTTATTAGAATCATGTATGGGAAAATGGCCTAAACCAGTACCTTCTAAAATCAAACCATCAAATCCTTTAAAATTACTAATTTCCTTGGAACTCATATTTGGATGACTTTTCAGAATGCCAATTTTCAAATTTTCTTTTAATAAATGAATTTTAAAATCTCCTGAAACTTCATCAAATTTACTTTTTCCAGATAATATTTTGCCATTTTTATCAATTTCTAAAATAGGTTTATCATTTACAACCTTAAAAGCATCTCTACGAGAGGAATGTAATTTTTTTGATTTAACTCCGGGTAAAATAATACAGGAATCATCAGACATGTTAGAGTGCATACAAATACTAACTCCTGAATGATTAGTATTCATAATAAATTGAGAGGCACATATTAAATTTAAAAAAGCATCAGAACTTCCACGATCGGAGCTTCTCTGTGCACCAACAAAAACAACAGGAATTGATAAATTCTCTAACATAAAACTTAATGCAGCAGAACTATAATGCATTGTATCTGTTCCATGAGTTACAATAATTCCCTTTATTCCTTTTTTTACTTCTTTTTGAATTTCTTTAGCTAAAATATTATAATTTTTGAAGTTTATATCTTCGGAGAATACATTTGAAACCATTTTACAATCAATATTAGCAATTTTACCTAATTCTGGGACATTTTCTAATATCTCTTCAGGAGTAAATTTTGCAGAAACTCCTCCAGTCTTATAATCAATTTTAGAAGCAATAGTTCCCCCAGTATGTAATATGATAATACTATCTAAATTTTTATTTTGTTTGATTTTTTTATTAGAAGATTTTTTCACCTTAACTTTTTCTAGAATTTTAATGTTTTTAACCTTTTTCTTATCTATACCAATATTATAACCAGAATTTAACTTCAAAACTATTTTATTATTAATAGAATCAGGCATCTTAATACCTATAAATTCTTCATCTTTAGTTATTACTCTAACTTTTTCCATTAAACTAATTTGAAAATATTAATATATAAAATTAATCTTTTTTTAATTTAAATTTATCCTCGTCTTTTGTCCAATCAACATACCAAGATTTTTCACAAGCACCACATTCGTACATTGACCAATTATTTTTAGAGTTATAAGAAACTTCATATAAATTAAAAGTTTCACAATAGGGGCAGTCCACAACATCTTCCCCCACCATCATTCTATTAAGAGATTTATCAGTTATTCCAATCTGTTCAGATAAAAATTTTATATGATCCATATTTTCTTTTATAATTTCAACAAGATCATCTAAAGGTTTATCTACCATAATAATGCAACTTTAAAGAGTTATATAAAATTAATCTTTTTCTAAGTATTTCATAGCAAAATCAACTAAATCAGAATGGTTTTCAATATAATATCTTGCTTCCTCTTCAATGATTCCCTCATCCCATAATCTCATTTCATTAAAATCTTCATAATGTGCATGTAAAATTTCATGCATTAATGTAATTCTAGTTTCATATTCACACATTCCAGAATTAATTTTTATTTCAAGAGAGTCTAAATAAGCTCTTCCTTTACAATTTTCCAAAGAACCATAACCTAAACTATACTTATCAAAAATTTGTGAAATGTCGTCGTGATCAATTTGAATAATAGGTTCATATATCATTGGAAAAAAATAGAGTTTTAATCAATTTATAATTCTTTCTATATAGTTAAAAATATAGTTTACATTCTAAGAATATTTATATATAAAAGTACAAAATAATAGAAATAGATATTATTTATGTTTTGTGTTTGGCGATTCAAAACAAAAATATACGTTCTTTAGGATTTGTCCTAGTTTATGTTATCTCGAAAAAGACAAGTATTTTGGCGATTTTACCTTTTTCTAGGAAGAATTAAATCTTCCACATATATAAAGATTATTGTAGTAAAAACTATAAAAACTATGGGGGAAAAAGAAAAAAATGGAATTTATTATACAAGACGCATTAAAAAACGCAGACAATATAGAAAATAACGATATAGAAGTAGGGCAAGCAAACATAAAGGTTGTTGGTGCCGGTGGAGCAGGAAACAACATAGTTTCTTGGTTATATAAAAAAGGAATTTCTGGAGCGGAAGTAATAGCAATTAATACAGATAAACAACACTTAGATATTTCTTCAGCAGATAGAAAATTCTTAATTGGAAGAGATCTTACAAGAGGCCTTGGATGTGGCGGATTCATAGATAAAGGAAGAGAATCTGCAAAAGAATCATTACAAGAACTTAAAGAAATGTTAAAAGGTTCAGACATGGTATTTGTATGTTCTGGAATGGGCGGAGGAACAGGTACAGGTTCAGCACCAGTAATTGCACAAATTGCTAAAGAAATGGGTGCAATTGTTATTGGAACAGTTACTATGCCATTTGAAATTGAAAAAGCAAGAGTAGACAAAGCTGAATTTGGATTACAACAATTAAGACAAGTTTCAGATACAGTTATAGTTATAGATAATAATAGATTAGTTCAAATTGCAGGAAATTTACCATTAAAACAAGCATTTGCAGTTGCTAATGAATTACTTTCTACTATGATTAAAGGTATTGTAGAAATAATTGCAATTCCATCATTAGTAAATTTAGATTATGCAGATGTTAAAACAATTATGACCGATGGAGGAGTTTCAGTAATGGGTATTGGAGAATCAACATCCGAAAGAAGAGTTGAAGAAGCTGTAAAAAGAGCACTTACAAATCCACTATTGGATGTAAATTACGATGGTGCGACAGGTGCCTTAATACACATAACTGGTGGAGATGATTTATTATTAGAGGAAATTGATACAGTAGGTCAAGCAATTACATCTCATTTAGATCCTGACGCTAATGTAATCTGGGGAGCAAGAATAGAACCAGGAATGGAAGGTAAATTGAGAATTATGACTATTGTAACAGGAGTAAAATCTCCATATGTTCTTGGAAAAGTTGATAGATTACAAGAACAAGCAGAAAAAGCCGAACAAATGAAGAGCGATTTCGGTATTGACATAGTCAAGTGATTGAATCAAAAGATCATTCTTTAACCCCCAATAGTTTGATCAATCACTTATAACTTTTTTTTGGGAAAAAGAGGTGATTTTCTTTTTCCTTATTTTTTTTATTTAAATAAAGGAAACTTATCTTTCTTCTTATTTCCCCATTCATTAAAATTAATAATATTTCTTAATTCGGATCTTAATGGCATTTTAGGTTTTTCATCTGCATAACCTAATGCAATTATTGCATGAACATCAATATTTTCTGGAATTTTTAAAACACCTTTAATTTCATCTTTATCAAAAGCACCAATCCAACAACTTCCAATTTTCAAAGAATGTGATTTTAGTAACATATTTTGTATTCCTGCAGAAGTATTTTGTATAGCATAAAATTCCCCATTTTTTTTATAATGTTTAACTAAATCATCACTATCACTACAAACTACAATTAAATAATTACTTTCTACTACTGGTTCTTGGTCATAACAAGATTCATTTAATTGCCCATCATTTTTTACACAAATTAGTCTCCAGTTTTGTAAATTTCCTGCAGAAGGGGCATAAATAAAACTATTCATAATCTCACTAATTTTGTTATAAGGAATATTTCTTTTTTTAAAATGTCTAATAGTTCGTCTTTCCTCTATAGCTTTTCCTACTTCCATAATTTCAATAGGAGTTTAAATCTTTTAAATCTTTTTATTACCCAAACATTTATATTTAAAATAATTAAACAAACATTATGAATTATTCTAATCTAACAAAAACTTACAAAGAATTAGAATCTACTACTAAAAGATTAGAAAAAACAGAAATAATCTCAGAACTTCTAAAAAAAACAAAAGAAAAAGAATTAGAACAAGTAATTTATCTTTTACAAGGAAAAGTTTTTCCAAAATGGGATGAAAGAAAAATTGGAATGTCTTCAAGATTAGTTTTAAAAGCAATTAATTCTGCAACAGGAGTTTCTCAAAATAAATTAGAAAAAGAATGGGTAAAAAAAGGAGATTTAGGAATTGTAGTAGAAGAACAAATTAAGAAATCAAAACAAACATCTTTATTCAAAACAAAATTAACAATCGAAAAAGTATTCAATAATATCCAAAAACTTGCAGAATTAGAAGGAAAAGGAACCGTAACAAAAAAAATACAATTAATAACAGAATTATTAACCTCTGCAGAACCAGAAGAATCAAGATTTATCACAAGAACAGTTATTGAAGATTTGAGAATAGGTGTGCAAGACGGAGTAATAAGAGATTCAATTGCAAAAGCATTCTCAAAGGAAATAAAAGAAATAGAAGATGCATATAATTTAACAAATGATTTTGCAGAAGTAGCAATGGCTGCAAAAAAGAATAAGTTAAATTCTTTAGAAATGCAAACGGGAAAACCAATTAATCCCATGCTTGCAATTAAAACAGAAACAATTGAAGATGCATTTAAGGCATTAGGAACACCAATTTTAGCAGAACATAAATTAGATGGATTCAGATTACAAATCCATAAAAAAGGAGATAAAATAAAATTATTTACAAGAAGATTAGAAAATGTTACAACTCAATTTAATGAAATTCTTCCGACAATTAAATCTCATATTAAATCAAAAGAATGCATACTAGACTCTGAATTAGTAGGATATGATTCAAAAACAAATAATTATTTACCATTCCAACATATTTCACAAAGGATTAGAAGAAAACATGATATTGAAAAAAAATCAGAAGAATTACCAGTAGAAATAAATGTTTTTGATATAATAAGTAAAGATAAAAAATCATTAATAAATAAAACTCAAGAAGAAAGAAGAAAAATTTTAGAAAAAATAATCAAACAAGAAAAACATAAAATAATTCTTACAAATAAATTAGTAACTAAAGACAAGAAAGAGATAGAAAAATTCTATAAAAATTCTTTAAAAAAAGGAAATGAAGGAATTATGCTTAAAAATTTAGAAGCCAAATATATTCCTGGAAGAAGAGTAGGAGGATGGTTAAAATTAAAACCTACTAAAGAAACTTTAGATTTAGTAATTATTGAAGCAGATTGGGGGGAAGGTAAGAGATCAGATTGGTTAGCATCATTTAAAGTAGCATGCAGAGATAAGAATAAATTCTTAACAATTGGAAAAGTTGGAACAGGTATTGCAGAAAAAGATTCAGATTTAACTTTTGAAAAATTGACAAAAGAACTTAAACCTTTAATTAAAGAACAAAAAGGAAAACACGTAATCCTAAAACCAAAAATAGTTTTAGAAATAATGTATGAAGAAATACAAAAGTCCCCAACTTATGAAAGTAAATTTGCTTTAAGGTTTCCAAGAGTAGTTAGATTAAGACCAGATAGATCTGCAGCATCAATAGACAAATTAGAAAGAGTAATTTCCATTTACAAAAAACAAAATAAGTAACTGGAAAACAATAATCTTTATATATTGAAAATATTACTATCAACTAATAGTTCATATTTGCTACCCAGTGAACAATACTTATAGAGATTTTATAGTAGTAAATAATAAAAAACGGGGGAGATATTCAAATGATAGTTAAAGAAGATTTTTTAAATAAATTAAGGCAGTTTTTCGGATTAAATCTATACGAAGTAAGAATTTGGACAGCACTACTTTCAAGAGGAGTTTCTACAGCAGGAGAATTATCTGACATAGGAGATGTTCCTAGATCAAGAGCATATGACGTTCTAGAATCTTTAGAAAAAAAAGGTTTTGTTTTAATGAAAGTTGGTAAACCTATAAAATATTTAGCAGTAGAACCTAAAGAAGTAGTAGAAAGAGTAAAAAGATCCATTAAAGACGAAGCAGATCAAAATATCTTAAAATTAAAAGAATTAAATCAAACAGATGTAATTTCTGAATTAAATTCATTATATAAAAATGGAGTAGAATTTGTAGAGCCGGCAGATCTTTCAGGAGCAATAAGAGGAAGACATAATATTTATTCACATTTGGAAACTATGGTTAAAAAATCTACAAAATCAATTAGCATAGTAACAACTTCTAAAGGAGTATTAAGAAAAATCGATACACTTTCACCATTACTTAATAAATTAGCTAAAAAAGGAGTTAAAATTAAAATTTCTGCACCTGAAACAGAAGAAAATAAACAAACATTAAAAGAAGTTTCAAAAATAGCTGAAATAAAAAAATTAAAAGATATTGATGCAAGATTCTGTATTGTAGATGGAAATGAAATGATGTTTATGATGATGCATGATGATGAAGTTCATCCAAGTTATGATTTAGGAATTTGGGTAAACACACCTTATTTTGCAGGTGCTATGGAAGATTTATTGAATAATTCTTGGAATAATTCTTCTTAATTTTTTTCTTTTATATTTTTTATTTATACTTTTAAATTACAATAATATTTATATACTTATTAATTAAAAAACACAATATCTTGTGTATATATACTAAAAACATACACAATATATAGAAAATGAGGTGTCCATTCTGTACAAACCAAAGTCTAAAAGTTTTAGATAAAAGAGAACATTCTAATCTATCATTTAGAAGAAGAAGAGAATGTTTAAAATGTAATAAAAGATTTACAACATATGAAAGAATAGAGACAGTAGACTTAAGAGTTGCTAAAAAATCAGGCGAAAGAGAACAATTCAATAGAAATAAAATACTAAAAGGAATTCTTAGAGCATGTGAAAAAAGACCAGTAACAACTGATCAAATAAATAATTCATTAAAAGAAATAGAAATAGAATTAAGAAGTAATGATACTCAAGAAATAAATTCTCAACTTATAGGTGAACTAGTTATGGAAAAACTATTTAAATTAGATAAGGTTGCTTATGTAAGATTTGCATCTGTCTATAAAGATTTTACAGATCTAAAATCATTTGAAGAAATACTTAAAGGTTTAAAGAAAGGGGAATAAAAATGGCTTATGAAAATAATAATACACTAGTTGAAAGACTATTTACAAAACCAGAAAAAAAAGCAGAAGATATGTTTAATTATGAAAAAAGAACTGCCGAAATAAATGATTTTCAAACAGGAAAAACAATATATAAAAAAGAAGGACTAATTTTTCCAGAGGGATGGTCTCAAATGGCCGTCAATACTGTTTCTAGTAAATATTTTGCAAGAGAAGGAGTTCCAGAAACAGGAGAAGAAAAAGATATTAAACAAATGATTGGAAGATATACAACTGCCTTAAGTGAATATGGTTTAAAAAATAATTATTTTGAAAATGAGGAAGAGGCAGAAACTTTTAAAGAAGAATTATCATTTTTAGTATTAAATCAAATGTATTCTCCAAATTCACCAACTTGGTTTAATGTAGGAAAAGGAGATGTTTATGGAATTGAAAAAGGCGGGCAGAATGGAATATTTGCATTTAATAAAGAAACCGGAAAAATAGAAGAAACTAGTTCAGATTATCAGAATCCTCAATGTTCGGCATGTTTCATTTTAGGATTAGAAGATAAATTATTTGGTGAAGGGAGCATAACAGACTGGTGGGAAACTGAAACAAGACTTTTTAAATTTGGTTCAGGAAGTGGAATAACTTTACAATATTTAAGATCAATTGGAGAAACTCTTTCAGGAGGAGGAGAAAGTTCAGGTGCACAATCATTCGCAAGAGTTTCAGATCAAATTGCAGATGTAGTAAAATCTGGAGGAATAACAAGAAGGGCAGCAAAAATGGATGTTCAACATATAAATCATCCAGAAGTAGTTCCTTTCATAGATTGGAAAGTTGATTCAGAAAAACAAGTTAGGGCATTAGTTGCTTCAGGATTATATACTCCTCAAGAAGCATATACTCAAGTTTCTGGACAAAATTCAAATAATTCGGTAAGAGTACATGATGATTTTATGGAAGCAGTAGAAAATGATAAAAATGTTGATTTCATAGAAGTTAAATCTGGAGAAGTTAAATCCAGTATTCCTGCAAGAGAATTATTTATTAGAATGGCGGCTGCAACTCATGTTTCAGGAGATCCAGGATTACAATATGATGATATTATTCAAAAAATGAATCCTGTAAAAAATTCAGGAAGAATAAATACATCTAATCCTTGTTCAGAATATTTATTTTTAGATAATAGTGCATGTAATTTAGGATCACATAATCTTAAAAAGTTTGTAGATGAAGATGGAAATTTTAATATTGAACAGTATAAACATTCAGTAAGGATAGCAACACTAGCACAAGAGATGATAGTAGATTATGCAGGTTATCCCAGTAAAAAAATAGCACAAAATAGTCACGATTTTAGACCGTTGGGAGTAGGTTATGCAAATTTAGGTGCAATGTTATTATCTCAAGGAATACCTTATGATTCAGAATATGGTAGAGAAGTTGCAGGTGCAATAACTGCAATTATGGGTGCAACAGTTTATGATCATTCAGCAAGAATGGCATCTAAATTAGGGACTTTCAATAAATTTGATAAGAATAAACAACCATTTATGGAAGTAATTAAAGAGCATAAAAAATCTTCTAAAAAATTAAGACCAATACAAAATGGACGAATGAATTTAGAAGAATTAGTTAATAATGCAAAATTATCATGGGAAGAAGCAGAATCATTAGGTAAAGAACATGGTTATAGAAATGCTCAAGGAACATTATTGGCACCAACTGGAACAATTGGATTTTTAATGGATTGTGATACAACTGGAGTTGAACCAGAAATTTGGTTAGTTAAACAAAAACAAATGGTAGGTGGAGGATCACAAATACTAGTAAATAATTCAGTTGAAGAAGGATTAGAAAATTTAGGATATTCTAATGATCAAATTAAGGATATAAGAAACCATATTCAATCAACAAATAGTGTAGAAGGTTCACCACATTTAAAAGAAGAACATCTAGCAGTTTTTGATACTGCAAATAGATCATTTAATGGAACAAGATTTTTAGATTATATGGCTCATCTAAATATGATGGCAACAACTCAACCATTTTTATCAGGTGCAATTTCTAAAACAGTTAATCTCCCATTTGAAGCAGGAATTTCAGAAATTTTAGATATTTATAAAAAAGGTCATGAATTGGGAATAAAAGCTTTAGCAGTTTATAGAGATGGATCAAAATTATATCAACCTTTAATTGATGAAGAAAATGGTTCAAAAGAACAATTACCAAGAGGGACAAAAATTTCTTTAGATGAAAAAAGAGAGGGAATTGTTAAGGTAACCACTATTAAAGATTTAACAAAAGGATTAGAACATAGAGTACATCTAATAACAGGAGAATATCCGGATGGAGATTTAGGAGAGATTAGAGTTCAAATATCAAAACAAGGTTCTCATATGAGAAAAGTTTATGATGATTTAGGAATAGCTTGGTCAGAAGGACTGAAAACCGGAGTTGAATTAGAATCTTTTGCTGAAAAATATATAAATTCCATTTCCGATATTGCTGGGGCAACAACCGATCCATTAGTAAAATCTTGTACCTCTTTAGAAGATTGGATTTTTAAAACTCTAACATTAGAATATGGTGGTTTAAAAAAATATAAAGAATTAACAGGAGATTATTTATTTGAATTGAATTCACAAGAAGAAAGAGAATTAAGAGTAAATAGAAATAAAGAAACAAAAAAAACACAAATTTATTTTGATGACATTGCAGATATAACTGAAAGAATGTCTTTAAAAAATTATCAAGAAGTAGAAGAATATGATAAAAAAAGAAAAAATAAATTAAAAAAAGAAAAAGAGGAAGAAAAAAAACAAGAACCAAAAAAGAAAATTAAAAGAAAATCTTTTGCGGAAGGGGCTTGTGACTGTGGAGGATTATTAATTCCAGATGGAAAATGTAAAAAATGTTCCAATTGCGGTAAAACGGTAGGAGGCTGTGCAGTATAATGGTAATTTTAAAGTTTAAAAAAGCTCATCCTGAAGCAATTATTCCAAAATTTGCTAGAGGGGGTGATGCGGGTTTAGATATACATGCATTAGAAGATAATTTATTACATCCTGCAGATCATATGTTAATAAAAACAGGATTAAAAATGCAACTTCCTCCTGGACATGAAGCTCAAGTAAGGCCTAGATCAGGTTTAGCTCTTAAAAACAAAATAACTTTATTAAATTCTCCTGGAACAATAGATTCAGGATATAGAGGGGAATTAGGAGTTATAATGATTAATCACGGAAATGAAACTTTTAAAATAAATAAAGGAGATAGGATAGCACAATTAGTTATTGCAAAACATGAATCTCCTGAAATTCAAGAAGTAAATGATTTAGAAGATTCAGAACGGGGTGAAGGTGGCTTTGGTCACACAGGAATTTAATTATAATAAAAAGATTTTTTCTTTCTTTGTTCTTTATCTAATGTACTTCCAGGTTTATTTATCCTTGGTCTATGACTAGTATTATCTCTTCTATAAGTTATATCTAACATTTCTAAAACGGAATTCATTCCTTCTTTTTTAGAAAGAGGTCCAACAACATGTCCTTCTTTTGCAGGAATACCTTCAAAAACTAACATGCTGTCCCCTAAATAATCTATGAATTGAACATCATGATCTACTACTATTGCACACTTTTCCTTTTTTATAACAAATTCTTTTATTACTTCTGCAACTTTTAATCTATCTTCTACATCTACAAATGCAGAAGGTTCATCTAATGCATAAATATCTGCTTCTTTACTTAAACATAAAGCAACATGAAATTTTTGTAATTCTCCTCCAGATAATTTTTTAATTTTATTATCAATAACACTATTCAATC
The DNA here is from genome assembly GCA_964448715.1 of Candidatus Woesearchaeota archaeon. Lineage (GTDB taxonomy): Archaea > Nanobdellota > Nanobdellia > SCGC-AAA011-G17 > PNOQ01 > JABIBT01. Next base: position 2,629 of record CAYUWX010000009.1, on the reverse strand, counting down.
CTAATTTTTCAAGAATATTTTGCTTGTACCATCCTGAACCAAATTCAGATTTAGCTTCTTTCATCAGTTCAGTTCTAACTGTACCTTCAAATTCTCTGGAAGGATATTGTTCTTTATATGAAATTTTATTTTTTTCAACTTTTCCAGAATCAGATTTAATTTTTCCGGCAAGTAGATTTAAAAAAGTACTTTTCCCTAAACCATTTGCACCCATTACAGATAAAACTTCTCCCTTTTTTATTTCTCCCGAATTAGTTTTCAATTTAAAATTTTTAAATTTTTTTCCCATTCCAGGAAATTTAATTAATACTTCTGGACTTAAAACAGATTCCCCTTCTTTATCTCTAAAACTAATAGAATAATCTCTAAATCTTACATTATCATCGGGTAAAAATCCATCTAGATATTCATTAATTCCTCTTCTAACACTTTTTGTTTGAGAAACAATACCATATGCACTTTGTTCACCATATAAAATTTGTATTTCATCCGAAATGTAATCTAGTGTAGCTAAGTCATGTTCAACAACTAAAACTGCACCTATTTCTTTCAAACCTCTAATTAATTTAGCAATTTTAATTCTAGAAGTTACATCTGCAAAACTAGCAGGCTCATCAAAGAAATAAAAATCTGCTTTTTTAACAGCCGCAGCAATTATTGCAACTTTCTGTAATTCTCCCCCACTCAATTCATTCAATTTTCTATTTTTTAAATGTGAAATATCTAACTCTTCAAATAATTTATTTCCAACCCCTCTTTCATCAACTTTTTTAATTAATTCAGAAACTTTTCCAGAAAAAACTTTAGGAATTAATTCTATTCTTTGAGGTTTATAAGAAACTTTAATTTCTTCATCTTTTAATTTTTTAAAATATTTACCTAATTCAGATTTAGAAAATAATTCAATAACATTATCATAGTTTACTTCATTTTCATAATCTCCTAAATTGGGAATTATTTTTCCAGATAATATTTCTAATGCGGTAGATTTACCAATGCCATTTCTTCCAAGAATTCCAACAACTTGACCTTGTTTAGGAATAGGTAGATGAAATAATTCAAAAGAATTTACACCATACCTATGAATGGGTTTTTCATTTAATGCTTCGGGAAGATTAATTATTTTTATTGCTTCAAAAGGGCATTTTTTTACACAAATTCCGCAACCTGTACAAAGTTCTTCATCAATAATTGTTTTTTTATCTTTAGTTATACATTCTTTTCCAGTTCTATTTACTGGACAAACTCCTATACATAACCAGTTACATTTAGTAGGATTACATTTATCCTTATCAATTATTGCAATTCTCATAATTCTAAGAAAAATAATAGACTTTTAAATCTTTTTGATTAATATTTAATCAGATAATACTTCTGAAACTGAAACTGGACATGAATTACAAGGTGAACTAAATGCACAACCAACTTTCCCTCCAAATGAAATTGGTGAACAAGTTTTACTTCCAGCATTACACGTACATCTTATTCTAGTACCATCTTTTTTTGAAAAAGTACTTTCAATTATAACCCCTCCATTTTTTTCATATTTTAAATATGAATCTTCAGGAATTGCAATATTATATTCCTCTCAATCAAAATTATATTTCCCACCATGCATTTCATAAATAATCATATCGCATGTATCACAACTTCCAGAACAAGAATGTTTTCCAAATCCTCCCTTTTTTTTATATTCTCCTTCGGGACATCCATCACAAGAAATAGAACTTGAACCTCTTTTAGAATCTTCAACTAAAATTGCTCCTTCTTTTGTTTTTTCAAAAGTATATCCAATAGGAGATAATAATTTTCTATCTTCAAAATTATTAAGATAATTAGAAGAAATATCTTTTTTAGGACTCATTTGAACACTACATCCCTATAGAACTATTGTTCCAATTAAAAATAATAATATGATTCCTCTTTCCATATTCAATAAAAATATTAATTTTATATAAATCTTTCTAAGTTTTAAAAAATATAAATAGATAGTCTTATTAACTCTTTATTTTTTCAAAATGTATGGCAAGAAAATATAGTAGATCTAAAGGTCAAGATTTTAATGAAATAGAAGGTCAAAAAAATCCAGTATATTCAAAAGATGCACCCCGAAGAAGTTCTAAAAAAGGGCAAAATAGAAGAAATTTTAGGGGACAAAGTCAAGATTCTAGAAGATCTAATCGGAGAGATTCAAAAACAGAATGGACAGAAGTTATTTGTGATTCATGTAAGGACGAATGTAGAGTTCCATTTAAGCCATCTTCAGATAAACCAATTTTTTGCGATAAATGTTTTAATAAAAATTCAAAATTTAATACAAGCAATAAAGAGTTAGAAGAAATAAATGAAAAGCTTGACAAAATCATGAAATCTTTAAAAATTAATTAATTTTAATTATTTTATATTTTCATTAATATACAAACTAACGCTTCCTTTATCTTTTCCATAATTTTTAACAGTTAGAATATCTATATCTCCATCTCCGTCATAATCTGCAGCTGCTAATCCCATTGCACCTCTATATGATGGAAGAGGAATTTTTGCAATTGGGCCAGATAATTTATAATTTCCGCCTTCATTAATATACAAACTAACGCTTCCTTTATCTTTTCCATAATTTTTAACAGTT
>CAYUWX010000008.1:0-20687 GCA_964448715.1 Candidatus Woesearchaeota archaeon | reverse complement strand
TAAGATCGTGTTCTTGAATGCTGGAGCATATAATTATTCAAGCAATTATTTTAATTTGGATAAAGTTGAAACAGAAATAGTTTTATAAATATCAAATTCTTTTTTTAATTAATGAATAAGATTAATTTTAAGGCAGGTTTAGAAATACATCAACAGTTAGAGACAAATAAATTGTTTTGTTCTTGCCCATCAATTCTAAGAGATGAAGAATAGAATATTAGAATAATTTGAATTACTTAATTTTTAAATAGTGCTCAAAAAATTTATGCATTATTTCAAGGTTTTCTAATTCTTTTCCACGTAAATTATTAATTAACAAAAAATCAGATCTGAGCTCATTTGCAATATTGAAAGTTTGATATATAGATAATTTTTGATGCTCTGCTAATATTTCTAGTGAGTTCTCTGCCCTTATTTTTTTTCGATTTAAATTATCATTCATTCTATAATATGCAATGAGGGATTTTGGAGTCATGATATGAATATATGCTTCTGCATTAGTTTCTCTATCATATTTAAAATCCCATTCATACTCCCCACTTACATTCCGATGAACCAAATGGGAGCTAATAATTCCATTTAATTTACTATTATTTATTCTTCCTATAAGATCCATAATATAACGATCCTGAGGGTACTCTTCTCCCTCCTTTTTTATTATTTTGCTTAATTCCTGCCCAAATTCCCATAATCTAAAATCTTTTGGGTTATATATTTCAAAATATCTGCTTAATAAATAAGATTTTCCTGATCCTGGAATTCCTACAAATTGAATTATTCTTGCCATTATTTTACAGTCCTTAAATAATCTATAACTACCTCAACTAAAATATCGAGAGTATCTATTTTAGGTATATCTGTATCTTTTAGGATGAGACTAATCTCTGTACATGCTAAAAGTAATTTTTCACTACCTTTTTGAATATATTTCCTAGCAAGAATTCTGGCATTCTCTTTTTGTTGTTCTCTATTTTTTCCTAAATTATAATTATAAATTATCTTATCTAACTTTACCCAATCTCCTTTATCTATCTCATTACATTTTATATTTTCAAAATTGTATAATCTTTTTTTTAATGTTGTTGATGATCCTAAAATAGAATATGAATTAGTTTTTTTTAATTTATTTTCAACGAGAACTGGCAAATTTAGGATTGGCGACTTTATTTTACTTTGTAAAAAGTCATAAAAAATATGTGCAGTATTACATATAATTACAATTAGATCAGGATTATGAGAATCTAATTCTTTTATACCTTTTAAGTATATCTTTAAATCTTGTTTAATGCTTTCATTTCCAAATAATTCTGGTGCAGGAATACTATTAATAATAATCTGTGGAAAATCCTCATTTTTTGAAACTAATTTATTTTCTTGCAGTTTCCTTATCAATCTGGAATAAAAATAAATTGTAGACTCGGGTCCAATTCCACCTAATACTCCTATTTTTATATTATTAATTTCTTTCATTTTTTATGAAATTTGCACGTAATACGCACCTATTTCCAGTTTCAATAGATTTTACATTCTCCACAATTTTTCCCTTAACACTTAAACCACAATTTTTCATAAACTTAAGATATTGTTCTTTTGAAAGTAATGTCATCAATACACCTTCCTTTGTTAGAACACAACCATTTTGATTAATTTTTATATAATTATCTTCCCAAATCTTAGATGAAAATATATTTGTAATTATACTCCCCCCATACTTTAGAACCCTTGACAATTCTTTTATGGCAAGAGTATATTCTTTAATAGATTTAGCTTGATGTAATACTCCTGTACACACTATAAAATCAAAGAAATTGTCCCTAAAGGGTAATTTAACCATACTCGATCTACGGATTCTTTTCTTCAATTCTTTTTTATTATAAAATTTTGAAATAGATTCCTTTGTTTTTTCCAACATTCTTTCATTTATATCTACTGCATAAAGATCCATACCTTTACGAGCCATTAACTCAGAGTGTCTGCCCAACCCACACCCTAAATCAAGTGATCTAATTGTACTTTTTGTCCCAGAAGTAAATTTCTCAATTTCAGAAATTACTAACGGGTCTGGATCACGATTCTTAAATAACTTTGAGGGAGTGTTCCAAAATTTTTTTTCAATAATTTTCCTAACTACCTTATATCCATTATTATCCACCTCAGTTTCAATTACTTGCAGGCCTTGTTTTTTAAAAGAACTTTTTACTATTTTTGGACTCTTTGTAATTGAAAATATTCCTGGTCCAACAGATGAAACAGAAAGGACTTTACAATGTTTTTTTATTTTTAAATATGCAAGATTATTTGTAATATCTATCAATTTGGGATACAGAAATGAACAATTCTTTATACTACCCATATTATATCTATAATTAAATATTATATCGCCCATAGCATCTAACTTCCCATTTTCCATATCGGGTAAACCTTTGTGTAAGATATTATATGCAACCTGGGCACCATACTTTCTTCCAGTTTCAATAAACCCCTCCATATTATTTAATTCCTTCTCTAATGCTTCTTTTGAATCTAATGGATTAAAATCTTTTGGTAAACCGATAATAACTTTATAATCGTGGTGGATTTTCATAGATTTTATAACCACCGATTTACCAGAAATTATCAATAATCCTCCTCCTATAATGCCTGCTGCAGCCGACCCACCTATACACTGTACAGGCATAATCATATTTTTTTCATTTTTTATTTCTTCACCATGGTTTTGAGCAAGATATCTAACTAATGTCTTTTTATCAATTGGATTTCCATAAATTTCATTTATTGCTGAAGCAACTCCTGCTATTAGAGAACTACTTGATCCGAGGCCTATATGTTTTATTTCTAAGGGATCATCCACATCCACATAAAGCCCATCTTTTAATCTAATAACTTTACTCATTATTTTGCAAGTATGTATAATTAATGACTTTCTCTTTGATCTCTTAGATACATGAAATCTCTTCTCATTAGGTAAGATCTTAACAATTATTCTTTTATAAATTTTTATTGGAAACACAACTTCCCCTGAGGTATACACTAAATTTTTATTATATGCGATTTTACTTGGATCAATTGCCATGGCATTAAGTCTGGCTGGGTAATCAATTATAACTCCCCGAAATTTTGGCCTCACTTGGCTAATCTTTCTCTTTAAAGGATTAAAAACAGTACCTACAGGAAATGCATTAAAATCATTTTTCATCCCCATACACCTCACTCAATCTCTTTGGTAAACTAGTACAAACTAATTTATTATCTTTAATCTTATATTTTGCACCTTCCACTATAAAATTACCTTTCCCCCATAAATGAATAATCCATTTATTACAATATTTATCTTCCTTTTCTGGATCCTTTGGAAAGTTTTCAATAAACCCATCCAATACCTTATTGTTGATATAAATAAACGATTCGGCTTTTAGAGAGGGGTCGATTCCCATCAAATCAACTAGATTCCCATCATATTCCCTATTTAAGTATGCCTGCGTTACCTTAATCATCCATTCTGAGGGTTTACTCCTTCCAGTAATCTTAAAATATTTAACACCCATCCTTTCATAAAAAGAAATATCTTCTGGTCTGATTATATTTGCTTTTAAAAATTCAGAAGGATATTTTATTTTTCTAATATTACAACCACTATGAAATTTAACATCCGATTTGCCCTGTGAAAGAGCACTATAATGCTCTTCCCTATTCTGACATCCCCTAATACAACTCTCGGTAGTCATCAATTCTATATCAATTCCAAGTGGACCTATTTTTTCTAATATTCTCTCTAAATTATCAAAATTACGATTTCCATCGTGATGCAATACAATCTTTGAAGGATTAATATCTGAAAAAAAATTTATTTCCTCCAGAGTTTTTACTCCTGCAATAGTAGATAATTTTATTGGGATATCTGGATATAATTCTCGAATATATTTCATTAATTCCAGAGAACTAATTGTTACGCTGTCGGCACGGAAATCTTCAATAACCCATTTTATATATTTTCTAAATTCTTTATTTTGTTTAGGTTTTAAATTGGCTGACCCATTAAGTAGATAATTAAATGATAATCCATTATTATGGATGATTTCTCTGAAGTTAATTGCCTCATCAAGTTGTATTCTATGAGTAGTGTTTTTGGCCCTACCATCTGGAATAATTCCAACCACCGGTACACCATATACTTCACTAATAGAAGGATTATTGCTTGCATGTCTTTCCCCATTAATAATTCTTTCAATAATTCCTTTTTCCCATTGGCATGGGAATGAAATGTTTGAAGGCATTTTAAAAAATATAAATCAAATTGTGTTTATAAGTATTTATGTAATAACTACTTAGAAATGATTATTTACAAAGATAAATCTTATAAATAAAATTATTCTCTTTAAAGTATGAAAAAAGAATTATTTCTTTTAACTGGAAATGAAGGTAAACTTATAGCAGCAAATAAAGCATTTTTAGGATATGATATCCTCCTAAAACAAATTGATAAGGATTATCCAGAAATTCAGGATAAAAATAGTCTTGAAATTGCAAAACATTCTGCTATTATGGCAGCCAAAGATTTTAATGTTATTGTAGTCAGGGAGGACCATAGTTTATTTATTAAATCATTGGAGGGATTTCCTGGGCCCTATACAAGTTATTTTGATAAAACAATCCCTGCAAAACACATCTTAAGATGGTTAGAAAATGTGGAAGATAGAAGTGCATATATGGAACTTGCAGCAGTTATGGCATATCCCGATGGGAAAACAAAAGAATTTATTTACAAGGTGCCACTTAAGTTATCGAAGTCAGAAAGGGGCAATAGGGGAAATTGGGATAAGATTCTTATGCTGAAAGATAGTAATTTGACTTTTGCAGAAGTTGAAGAAGGAACTAATGTAGATGTTTGGTTAAAAAACTATAAAGAAATAGCTAAATTTATTAAAGGAAACGGGAAAATATCTTAATTTTAAATAATATGATTAATAATGAATTAAACAAATTGAGAAAAGAAATAGATCTAGTTGATGAATCTCTACTTAAGATATTAGAAAAAAGATTTGAAATAATTGATATGGTTGCCATTTTAAAAGGTAAACAAAATTTACCTATAGAAAATAATCAAAGAGAGTTAGAGATAATTAAAACTTTAGAAGAAAAAAATACTAAACTTGACCCTAATTTAATAAAGAATATTTTTAAAATAATTTTTAAATATTCAAAAAATAACCAGTTAAATAAAAATTAAATAGTCTATAAATTTTTAATTATAATTCAACAATCTAAAATATTTTATTTCTTGAATGATGGAGCATATAATTATTCAAGCAATTATTTTAATTTGGATAAAGTTGAAACAGAAATAGTTTTATAAATATCAAATTCTTTTTTTAATTAATGAATAAGATTAATTTTAAGGCAGGTTTAGAAATACATCAACAGTTAGAGACAAATAAATTGTTTTGTTCTTGCCCATCAATTCTAAGAGATGAAAAACATGATATTCGAATAAAGAGAAAATTAAGAGTTTCAGAGGGAGAGGGTGGAGAAAAAGATGTTGCTGCAGAGTTTGAAACTTTAAAAAATAAGGAATTTATTTATGAGGGATATAAAGATTCAACTTGTTCTGTTGAGTTTGATGAAGAACCTCCTCATAAAATGAATAAAGATGCTTTAAATATTGTTCTACAAGTTTGTTTATTATTAAATTGTAAATTAGTTGATGAAATACAAGTTATGAGAAAAATTGTTGTTAATGGTTCAAATACTTCAGGTTTTCAGAGAACCGCATTAGTTGGTTATGATGGATATTTAGAAACTTCGAAGGGAAAAGTTGGAATTACTTCTATAGCTATTGAAGAAGATGCGGCTAGAAAAATAAAAGAAGATAAAAAATTAATTACATATAGATTGGATAGATTAGGAATTCCTTTGATTGAAATTACCACCAATCCAGATATTAAAGATCCAGAACATTGTAAGGAAGTTGCTAAACAATTAGGGATGATTTTGAGAAGTACTGGAAAAGTAAAAAGGGGCATAGGTACAATCCGGCAAGATGTTAATATTTCTATAAAAAATGGAAATCGTGTTGAAATAAAGGGTTTTCAAGATTTGAAAAGTATGACTAAAATAATTTATAATGAAATTAAAAGACAACAGAAAGGAGATGTAAAAAAAGAAGTTCGTAAAGCAAATTCTGATTTTAGCACCTCATTTATGAGGCCTATGCCAAGTGCTGCAAGAATGTATCCTGAAACTGACATAAAACCTATTTTAATTACTAAAAAATTATTAAAAGAAATTAAATTACCTGAATTATTAGATGAGAAAATTTTAAAATTGGAAAAACAAGGTGTTAATCCTGATCTCGCTAGAAATTTGGTTAAAGAAGGGTTTTTCCTAGATGAATTTAATTATAATTTAGATAAAAATTTGATTGCTTCTGTATTAGTTGAAATGCCAAAAGAGGTAAAAAAAAGATTTAATGTAGATTATCATTTTCAAGAATCTGATTTTAGATTAATTCTGGAAAGCTTAGATAATGGAAATTTGAATAAAGAATCTGCTTTTGAAGTTTTAACTGAGATTGCTAAAGGCAAAAAAATTAATTTAAGCAAATATAAACAAGTTGATTTGAAGGATTTGGAAAAGGATATAAAAGAGATTATCAAAAAAAATAAAAATTTAACTTCTGGTGCCTTGATGGGTATTGTTATGGGGAAATATCGTGGAAAAGTAGAAGGTAAAATTGTCTCTGAATTGATTAATAAAAATTTGTAATTCTGTAAAATTCGAACTTAAAATAGGGTTTTCTACGTATTCGAAAGCTTTATATATATGTAATTACCAGATAATAGTAACAAATAAAGAGGTAAATCAAAGATGTATCAAAAAATAAAAGAAATTGGTAAAACAATAGGACATAAAACTACAAAAGAAGTATGTAAATTTTTAGCACCATTGACTGCTATATCTAGTATGGCGGGTTCAGGTGGAGACGGAATTTTAGATAATATTACTGCAGTGTATCATGTTCCAGAAACAATAGGAAGAATAGGACACGGAGTTATAACTGATGCAGGTATGAGGACTGTAGGTTTAGATGTTATGGGGGACTTAAGTGATATTGTTCAAAACGGAGCAATTAACCTAGCTGAAAGGCCTGTAGAAACTATTGGTACTGCAGCCGGTGTTTATGCGGGTACAAGATTTTTACCTGAATTAACTAAATATGTAGCTAAACCTGCTGTAAAAGGCGGAAAAAAATTAATTGACAAAATAAAAAGCTATGTATCTTCAAGACGAAGATCATAAAACCTTTTTTATTTATTATTCCATTCATTAATAAATCTTTTAACGAATTCTTGAGTAAAATCATATCTATCTCTAGCTATTTCTTGTGCTAATTTAGTATGAAATGTTTCTGGTTTTAATTTGAATATTTTTTCAAAGAAATGATTTATAGCAGTTTTACCCTTACTAGTATATTCTTTATCGGGTATAATATCTGGATCATATATTGGATTGCCCAGTAAAGTATTATGGGAAATTACTCTAGATATTGCTATTGCACCTATTGCATCTAATCTGTCTGCATCTTGCAAAATTTTTGCTTCTTTAGTTTCTGGTTTAAATCCTTTACTGAATCTATGAACTTTAATACAATGAACAACATTATTTATTTTTTCTTCTTGGAAATTATTTTCTTTAAGAATCGCTGGTGCTAATTTACTTCCTTCTTCAGCATGACATAATCCTGTTTCTTCTTCTTTTTTTCTACATACGTCATGTAATAGTGCTGCTGCTTTAACTATTTCAATATCACATTCTTCAGTTTCTGCTATTTCGATTGCCAAATTATACACTCTTTCAGTATGATCCATTCCATGTCCTTTTCCATCTTCGAAATAAGGAATTATTTTTTCTTTTAATTTCTCCATTTTAAGCAGTTGGTTTTGTTAACTTAACGTTTTTTATTCTTAATGGTGCTAAAAAACACGGAGTTTCAGCTTCCCACGAAGTTATTTGTTCTTTATCTTTTCCAAATACTTCTATATTATTTAACATGTTAAGTATATTTTCAGAAACTCTTAAATTCTTTATAGGTTTATCTATTTCTCCGTTTTTTATTAAAAACATTCCATCTCTAGGAATTGTTGAAAAATCTCCCGTTGAATAATTTTGAAATCTTGTATACCACACATTTGAGATGTAAATTCCTTTATCAATATTCATAGGATTTCCTTGTTTTCCATCTAAAATTAAATTGTGTGATGAGGGAGATATTATCCCTGCATTTCCCGTAGATTTAGTATTGTGTCTTATTGCAGAAGAAGTATTATGTAAGTATGTTTTGAATTCTCCTTCTTTTATTATATTTGTTCTTTGAGTAGGGTGTCCTTCATCATCAAATGGTGCAGAACTTACTCCATTAGATAAAGTTCCATCATCTATTAAATTAAAATTGCCCAATTTTTCACCTAATTTGTTTGTAAAAAATGACATTCCTGCTTCAAGATTAAAAATTGATGCCGCATCTCCAATATTATCTAAAATTGGTGCAAATGCTAATGGGGAAAAAACTACATCATAATTTCCAGATTTCCCTTCTTCTGGATTTAAGGATCGTTTTGCTATTTCTCCAGCTTCCTTTCCTGCTTTTTCATAATTGAAATTTTTAAGAATTGAAGATGTTGCAGTCTTGTGTCCGGAAGCATCTTTTGTTGTAAATGCCCTTAATGATAAATATAATGAACTTGATTTAAACTCTTTTTCTATCCCTGTTGATGTTAAAATTGAAATTTTATTTATGGAAGATTCAAAAGTTCCAGAAGTCCTTTGAGAATTTTCTAAGGCTTTATCTATTGAATTTTTTACTATTTCTACAGAATCAATATCTTCTACTTTTTTATCATAAATATTATCTATTTTTTTATAATTATGTTTATTTTCAGGTATACCTACATATGATTTATTTACTTGTGAAGTTTTTAAGAAATCTAAAATTTTATTTACAGAATCATTAATTGTTTTTTCATCAAATTCTTTTATTGTTGTTGAAACTAATTTTTTGTCTTTTGCGGCAAAAATATCAATTGCAGAAGATGTTTCTATTCCTGTTTTAATTATTTTATTATCTACAAATTTAATCATGGATTGATCCGAAATAACATGATTTAGAACTACATCCTGCACTCCTTTTTCCATTAACCTCTTTTTTAATAAAATAAGATTTTCCATTGTTTGTAATGTTTAGAATACTTTATTTAAAGTTTTTCTATTTATAATCATCTATTTTCTTTTGACCAAAACAAATATCATAAAAATCACATTGCCCTGTTGACCATTTACATAAGAAACTTTCTTTTTTAGGAAAATCGTCTATATTTTCTGATATGGTGTTTTCTTGTATTAGTGCACATTCTTGTTTTGCTAAATCTAATAATTCCCGGTCTACCTTCATATATCTTGGCCCATGTTTTAGAAAATCTATTCCTACTATGTGTGGAATTTTTCCATATTTCTCTTGATATAGCATAGCATATATTGCTAATTGTAATTTATAGTCATCTGAGATATGGCCTCTTTTACTAGTTTTATAGTCTATTAAAGAAATTTCACCATTTATATCGTGAACTGCATCTATGTATCCCCTAACTTTATGTTCCTTTGATTCAAAATATGCTTCTGTTTCTGGCTTTAGTAACTCAAATGCTTCCTTAAAACTTAAATGATTATTTTGTTTTAATCTAATTCTTCCTAATAATGATTCATACCAAGAATTTATCATCTCTTGAGACTCATTATAATAAAACTCTAATTGTTGTTGAGATAAATTTAATTTTAGTAAACTTTCTCTTGCATCTAACCATTTATCTTTGAACATACTTTGTAATAAAATATTTAATTCAAATTCATAATGGTCTTCTTTCATATTATTTAAATTAATTTGAAAAAAATCTTCTAACACTGAATGAACTATCTTTCCTCTGATTAAATGTATAGATTCTAATGTTGGAAGTTTTAATATATAATTATAAAAATACTTTCTAGGACATTGCCTATATGTATTTATTGAAGAGGGAGATTGAATTCTTTGTGCCATTTCTATATTGATAATTGAATGTTTTAAAAGAATTGCTTAAGTAGAGAATATATATTTATTTGATATATCCTCCTTTTTGTAGATTCCAGAGTTTTTTATATTCGCCAGGTTGTTTAATTAACTGATTATGGTATCCCGATTGAATAATTTTCCCATTTTTTAAAACTACTATTTTATCTGCTTTCATAATTGTAGATAATCGATGAGCTATGATTATAGATGTTCTTCCAACCATTAATTTCTCTAAATCTTTTTGAATCTCATGTTCTGTTTCAGAATCTAGTGCAGATGTAGCTTCATCTAAAACTAGTATTTTTTTATTTGCTAAAATTGCTCTTGCAATGGATACCCTTTGTTTTTCTCCGCCAGATAATCTAACTCCTCTTTCTCCCACAATTGTTTTTTCTTTTTGTGAAAATGTTTCTATGATTTTATCTAATTGTGCAAATTTAATAGCCTTCATTACTTCTTTTTTTGTTGCTTTCGGATTTGAAAATTTAATATTATTGTAAATTGTATCGTCAAATAAAACACATTCTTGAGGAACTATGCTTAATTCTGATCTTAATGATTCTTGTTTTACATTTCTTATATTTTTATTGTCTATAAATATTGCACCTTTTTCTACATCATATAACCTATACAATAATTTTACTAAGGTTGATTTTCCAGAACCAGAATGTCCTACAAATGCAACTTTTTGATTCTTTTTTATATCTAAATTAAAATCTCTTAATAATTTTCTTTTTTTAGTATATCCAAAAAATACATTCCTAAATTCTATTGTTCCTTTTCTAACCTTTAATTTTTCTGCACCAGGTTTTTCTTTAATTTCATTTTCTACCTTGTAATATTGAAATAATGATTCAAAATCTGCCATAGATCTATAAAAGTTTCTCATTCCATGAACAAAACTAAATAGTGGACCCATTAAATCCCCATAAACTGTGTAAATAAATACTATTGTACCTATACTTATTTTTCCATTAAGAAAATCTAATAATGGAAATAACATCAATAAAAATGTACCTAATCCTAGAATTATTGCATGTCCTGCATCTAAAACTCTAAAATAATTCCAGTGTTTAACTAATGCTTCCCTTGAATTATCTGCTAATTTAGAAAATCTTCTTTTTACATCATTTTCTTTTCCAAAGTATTTTATTGAATCTATATTGGTAAAATAATCGCTCAGTTTACCTTTTTCTATGTCTTCTACTTTATTTGCATAAACATTTGCCTTTCTTTGTTTTTGTTGAATAAAATAACTATATGAAATAAATATTAATATTGTTAAAAATGATATTAGTGCTGGAACCCAACTAAATAACAAAAGTGCTGAACTTACAAGAATCATTTGAAAAATTAAAGGTGCTGCATTAAATACTATTACATCGGTCATTCTTTCGATTGCCGATCCTCCTCTCATCAGTCTTGAAATTAACGAACCGGTTTTATTGGTAGTATGAAAATTATGAGATAAATGAATAATATGATTAAATAATTTCTTTTTCAAATCAAAAATTAATTTGGAATCTAACTGATTAATCATATGAATATTGAACCACTTTCCTAAAGCACGAAATATTCTTATTGTTCCAAAAATTATTGCTATCCATATTAAAATATCTATAAATTGATTTTTTGCTAAATCTCCTGCTGCAAATTCAGTTCCTTTATCAATTACTTCTTTAAATAAAAATTTAGAAAGAGTTAAAGATGCAGACATAAATAATGTCAATAGTAATATTCCAAAAAATAATGGTTTATATTTTTTCAAAATACTCCAATAAATATTGAAATTATACTTAAAATTTATATCTTTTGTCTCTTTTTCCATTTTAGTTAACTTTAAATATCCTTATTTCCTTTAAATAACATATGCCAAAGTTATATATTTTATATGGTTCGGAATCATCTGGTAGATCTAATTCTAGTGAAAAAGATGAATCTGATGATGAATAAAAGTTAATTTTGTTTAAATATTTTTGGTTTTATATTAGAAAAGTTTTTAAATTAAAAAATTAAAATTAAGTTAGAGGTGATGCTTAATGGCAAAGAAAAAAAATAATATTATGGCTGCAAGAACTTTATTGGTTATTGGAGGTTTAGTTTCCCTAATTTTAGGTTATGTATTATGGATGGGAATTTGGAACTTAGAAAAAGTTTTCGCATTAATGTTATTTATTGCAGGATTTTTTAAATTGGCTTGGGGCTTAATGCCCCGACCTTAATTTTTTAGAACCTAAGTTTTTATAAATTCTTTATTTTTTTCTTTTCTATGAAAGATTTATTTCCTTTTAATAATTATAGAAAAGGTCAAGATTCATTTGTTAAAGTAGTTAATACTGCATTAAATTATAGGAAAGATGTTTTGGCACAAGTACCTACTGGTGTTGGAAAAACGGCCGCAACATTAGCACCTACTCTAAAATATGCCATAGAAAATAATAAGCACGTAATATTTTTAACCTCTAAACATACTCATCATAAAATTGCTATAGATACCTTAAAAGAAATAAAGGCAAAACATGATATTAAATTTCAGGTTGCAGATTTTATTGGAAAAAGATGGATGTGCCCAAGAGATGATGTTAATTCTTTTAATTCTAATGAATTTCGTGAATTTTGTAAACATGTAATTGAAAATAAAGAATGTAAATTTTATCAAAATTATTCAAATAAGGAAAAAATATTTACAAATAAAATATTGTTAGATGATTTAAAACAAAATATATACCATGTGGAAGAATTAATTGAAAAATGTCAAAACGCGGAAGTATGTAGTTTTGAGGCCGCTTCCGGACTTGCAAAAACTGCAAAAGTTATTATTGTAGATTATTTTCATATTTTAAATCCTGGAACTAGAGAAAGATTTCTAAAAAAAATAGATAAGGAACTAGAAAACTGTATCTTGATTTGGGATGAAGCACATAATTTACCTTCTAGAGCAAGAGATTTGATGTCTGAATCTATTAGTACGTATAGTTTTGACTCTGCAATTAAAGAGGCAAGTAGATTTAATCAAGATCTGGAACCTCGGGTTGTGGAACTTAGAAATAAACTATTAGATCTTAGTGAAAGGTTGGGTGTTGAAAAAAATGAAATTCTTATTTCTAAAGAAGATTTTAAGGGATTTAGTGAATCTTTTGTTAATGAATTAATTAAAACTTCTGAAAAAGTTATAGAGGAAGATAGAAGGAGTTTTTTGAAGTCTTTAGCAGGTTTTTTATTAACATGGAAGGATGAGGATCCCAGATATTCTAGAATTTTAAAAAGAAGTTTTTCTAGAACAGGAAAACCAATATTAAGTTTATATAGAAATTGTTTAGATCCTAGTATTGTTTTAGAGGATATTACAAAAAATGCACATTCTAATATTTTTATGAGTGGGACTCTTTATCCATTGGATATGTATGAAGAAATTTTTGGATTAAATTTACCATTAAAAGTTGAGTATGAAAGTCCTTTTCCTAAAGAAAATAGATTAGATTTAGTTGTCCCTTCAATAACTACTAAGTTTACTCATAGGAGTTCTGAAATGTATGATAACATTGCAGATAATGTTAATGAGCTTATTGATATTATTAAAGGAAATAAAATATTTTTCTTTCCAAGCTATTATTTAATTGATAAAGTAAAAGAAAAAATTAACTCTGAAAACTTATTTATTGAGGAATCTGGCATGGGGAAGGCTACAAGGGAAGCATTATTAGAAAAGTTTGTTGAATTAAAGGACGAGGGTGCTACTTTATTGGCAGTTAGTGCAGGAAGTTTCGGAGAAAGTATTGATTTGAACGGAGATAAATTAAAATCTGTAATAGTAGTGGGCCTGCCATTTGCTAAATCTGATTTAGAAACTAATGAAATTATTAGATATTATGATGAAAAATTTGGAAAAGGGAAAGACTATGGATATGTTATTCCTGCA
Source organism: Candidatus Woesearchaeota archaeon (assembly GCA_964448715.1). GTDB lineage: Archaea > Nanobdellota > Nanobdellia > SCGC-AAA011-G17 > PNOQ01 > JABIBT01. Next base: position 6,669 of record CAYUWX010000008.1, on the reverse strand, counting down.
TTTACAAATATTCTACAAAATGTCGGAAGATGTATAAGAAGTGAAGAAGACAAGGGGGCAATTATCTATTTAGATGAAAGATATGCTTGGCCCATGTATCGCAATTATTTTCCCAAAACTATTGAATTGCGTGGAAGTAGAAGTTATGAGGATGTTAAAGATTTCTTGAATGAAAAGTTTTAAATACTTAAATTTATTAATTAGTAATATGAAAAAAATATTAAGTTTATTGTTTGCATTTTTTGTTAGTATTTTAAATGTATTCGCGAAATCTAGTGGAAAGATTATCGGCTGGGGAGATACTGTTTGTTCACCAAGCGTAACCACTGGAAAAATTATAGCATGGGGAGATATTATTTGTTCTGCCCCTTCAAAAGTTGGCAGTATTGAGTGGATTGTATTTTTTGTTTTTTTAGGAATAATCTCTTATATAATTTATAATCATAAGAATAAATAATTTTAATATATGTTATTTTTTACTATAATCTTTTTAAATAAAAATAAAATCTTAATTTTATGGTAGTTTTTGATGAAGGATATTTTAACATTAGTTCTAATGAAAATTTGTTAGCTAAATGTAGAAAATGTGGAAATAAGGCTCCGTCTAAGGATTTTCAAATTGATGATGATTTGGGAGTTATGGTTTGCTCTAATTGTTTTAAAAACTCTAATTTTAAAAAAACAGTTGTTAAAAAAGAAGAATCAAAAATAGAAGAAAAAAAACCTAAAACTATAATAATTAATAATGAACAAGATGTTTTTAAAAATGTGGAAATTCAAGAAAGGAAAAAAGAGATAAAAACAGAAGATACTAGACAAAAATATATCTGTGATAAATGCGCATTTCCATTTAAGTATAATAAAGAAAAAAATTGGCCAAATGTTTGTCCTGCTTGTGGGAAATCTGTAAAAGAGATGAAATCGGTTTTAGATTTAATTTAATTTTTTGACTTTTTTATGAATCTTAAATAAGTATTTTACAACTTCAGGATATTCGTCCATTAAATCTTGATATTTGTTATAAAGTAAATCTACTTTTTTAATAAATCTATTTATCATTAATTTATTTTTTGGAGGTAAGCTTGAACCATTATGTATTAAATCTGCCATTTTAAGTAATGCAGATTCTTTCATGGTTATTATGAATCTTCCTTTTTCTTTTTTAGAAACTTCATCAACTAGTTTTGTAACTCTTTTTCCGAATTTTTTTTCTATTTCTGATAATTTTATTGGTGAATCTTCTACAACATCATGTAAAATTGCGGATATTAAAATATCTTCATCTTTAATTTCAAAAGATCTTAAAATTCCCATTACCGACAATGGATGAACTATATAGGGTAATCCTGAATGTTGCCTTATTTGATTTTTATGTGCTTTTATAGCTAATTCAAATGCTTTATGAAATCTATCCATCTTTAAGTTAATTTAATATTTTTTAATCTCATTGAAGGTCCCCCCATTAAAACAGGTATCCCTTGCATGGGTTCTCCTTTTCCACATGTTCCTGCAAAAAATTGCAAATTATTGGCAATCAAATCTACAGATGACCAAAGTTTAGGTGTTGTTAATTCTAATGCCGGATTTTTAACTGGTTTTGTTATTTCTCCATTTTCAATTAAATATGCCTCATTACCTACATATTTTTGTTGAAATCTTCTATCGTCTATATTCCATTCCATGAAATTTTTAATATAAACTCCTTTTTTTACATCTTTGATTAATTCTTCTTCTTTTGCTTTTCCTTCCTGTAAATAAGTATTTGACATTCTTACCATTGGCTCTACTGAATAATGATTTGCTCTAGATGATCCATTACTTCGGATATTCATTTGTTTTGCAGATTCTCTGTCATGAAGAAATTCATTTATTTTTCCATTTTTGAAAAGAACTCTTTTTTTTGCCTTTACTCCTTCATCATCATATAAGTAGTAACCATAGCTTCCTTCAATTGTTGGATCTTCTAAAATTGTTACATGCTCCGATCCAATATCTGTATTCAACATATCTTGAGTTATAAATGATTCTCCGGCTTGGGCTGCCTCTCTTCCAAAAATTCTATCTGCTTCTGTCGGATGTCCTGAAGCTTCATGAACTGCTATTCCGGTTACTTCTGGTCCAACTACTACATCTACTTCTTCCTTTGGTGCTTTGACTCCTTTAATTATATTTTCTCTTAATGCTTTTATCTCTTTTTGAATTTCTGAAGAAAGATCCCATGATTTTAAAATTTCATATCCTGTTGTTGAACCTTTTTGTAAATATCTTTGAATTGATTGATTTTTTTCAATTATTGTTAAAAAATAGAAAAAATTAATTCTAGGAATTATAGAATTTATTTCCGATCCTTCAGTATTGACATAATATTTTTCTGTTATATTATCTGATAATGATAAATATTTATGTTCTGCCAATAATTCTTTATCTATTTCATTTACAAATTTTAATTTATCTTCTTGTGAAAAATCTTGTATTTTTTGTTTTTGTTTCACTTCGTGTTTTGATTTAATTGCTTTTTCTTCTGATAAACATAATTTTTGAGAAATTGGTTCGGCACGTTTAGTTAATTTAATTGATCTTTCTAATTGTTCTTTTATTTTTTCTTTAATTAATTCATTTATTGAGACAAACCCCATATTATTATTTATTAAATATCTAACTCCTAATCCGCAAGATTTATCAAAACCTGTCATTTCAGGATTTGAATCTTTTAGAAGTATGCCTGTTGATGAATTAGTTTCTAATCTAGCTTCCGCGTAATCTACTCCTTTTGTTTGTAGAAATTTTATTGAAAAATCTGCTAAGTCTTTATACATATATAAAATGAAAGTTAGATTGTTTATATATTTTTCTGAATTACATAATAAAATTCATTTCTTGTTTTGACTATAGTAAATCTATAACCTATTCTGTGTAGAAGTTTTTCAAACCATCCTCTCCTAGGATATTGCATCATTTTGTTTGAAATTGTTTTTGTTGAAAATGAAGCTACGATGTATTTTGATTTTATATTTTTAATTAAAGATTCTGAAAATTTATGTCCTTTTTTTACTTCTAATGGATCTATTACTTTGAATAAAAATGTTACATCTGCTTTTGGTAATTCTTTTACAGTTTTTGCATTAACTGCCTTTAAGATTACTTCTCCTTTTATTTTTTTGATTTTAAAGTATTCATTTATGAATTCTATATCTTCTTTATCTATTTCTATTGCAATATATTTTGGTTCACATTCTAAAAATGGATAAGAAATGGGATTTATTCCTGAACCTATGTCTAGAATTGATTTTGGGGTTCCAGTAATTTTGAAAATTCTATGATAGAGAGTTTGATATGCACCTATTCTTTCCTTTGTTGAAAGATTTGTTTCTAAAATTTTTCTGTGTAAATCTATTGAATTAGGATTTTCTTTTAATTCTTCTAATAATGTGTCTCTCTTCTTTTTCTTTTTAACCTGGAAAGAACCATAAATTCTATGAAGTCTTTTTTTTACTTCTTTTATTATCTCCTTATCCTTTGCTTTTGGTTTTTTTCTTAAAACTAAATCTATCTCTTGTTCTATTATTTCATCGGATAAGGAAGAATATTTTTTTGATTTTATTTTATTGATTATGTCTTTCATTTCTTCTTTAATTTATAGCCCTGTTTAGAATCTTCTATAATATATCCTTTTTTATTTATTTCATCTCTTAATTTATCAGAATCTTTCCAGTTTTTATCTTTTCTAGCTTGCTCTCTTTTTTCTGCTAAATCTTTAATTTCTTTTGGGATTTTTTCTATTTTTGCTAAATTTAATCCTAATATTTCATCTAAGTTTTTAATTAAAGTGAATGCATTTTTTCCATTACCTAATTTATTTGCTTCTTTTATTAATTCGAAAATTGAAGCTATGGCATTTGGAGTATCAAAATCATTTTCCATTGATTTTATGAATTTATCTTTTGTTTTTTTAATTAATTCAGATGGAAGATTATTTTTTGAATTTTTTGATTCTACTACAAAATTTTTAATTCTTTCTAGCGAATTTTTGGCTTGCTCTAAATTTTTATCAGAAAAATCAATTGGCATCCTGTAGTGAGAAACAATGTACATATATCTTATAATCATTGGATCATATTTTTTGAATAAATCTTGCATTGTTGTAAAATTTCCTAAAGATTTGGACATCTTTTCTTTATTTATTTGAATAAATCCATTATGCATCCAATAATTAGAATATTTTTTACCTTCTGCTGCTTCCGATTGTGCTATTTCATTTTCATGATGGGGAAAAATTAAATCTTGCCCGCCACCGTGAATATCAAAAGGTTGTTTTAATTCTTTAGAAGACATACATGAACATTCAATATGCCAACCTGGTCTTCCTTTTCCCCATGGACTTGCCCACGACGGTTCACCTGGTTTTTCAAATTTCCATAGAACAAAATCATTTTTACTTTTTTTATTTCCAATGTCTATTCTTGCACCCTCTTTTAATTCTTTTAGCTTTTGTTTGGATAATTTTCCATAATTTTTAAATTTAGAAGTGTTAAAGTAAACTCCTTCATCTAAATTATAAGTATAACCATTTTTTTCTATTTTTTTGATTAGATTTATTATTTCTTTTATGTGGTTTGTCGGTTTTGGATTTTTTGTTGGTTTTAAAATATTTAATTTTTTATAATCTTTATCATAAATTTTTGAGAATTTTTTTGTTAATTCTTTTAGTGTTGTTTTTTCTTTATTTGCTCTTTCTATCACTTTATCATCAATATCTGTATAATTAAAAATAAAATTAACTTTGTAACCTTCATATATGAAGAATCTTCTGATTATGTCAAAATTTACTGCAGATCTTCCGTGACCTACATGTCCATAATCATAAATTGTTGGACCGCAAACATACATTCCAACTTGTCCTTTTTTTATTGGTTTGAATTCTTCTTTCTTTCTTGTTAGAGTATTATAGAGTTTAATCATAGATTTAGATTTGAGTTTGTGATTTAAATAAGTTATGGAAAGGTTTAAATAATTAAATTAAAAAACAATAAACATGAAATATAGAACTCATACTTGTGGAGAGTTAACAAAAAAAGAAGTTGGTAAAAAAGTTATTTTATCTGGTTGGGTTGATTCTATAAGAACCCACGGAAAAATAGGTTTTATTAGTATTCGAGATAAATATGGAATTACTCAATTATTTTTAGGTAAAGAATTTATTGATCAATTAAAGGAATTAAAAAAAGAATCAGTTATTAGAATTCAAGGAGAGGTCAAAAAAAGACCGGCTTCTAATAAAGAATTAAAAACTGGTGAAATTGAAGTTTCTGTTAATAAATTTGATCCATTGAGTCCTTCTGAAGAATTACCAATGGATCTTAGCGGAGAAGTGGAATCTACAGAAGAAACTAGACTTAAGTATAGATATTTAGATTTGAGAAGGTCTGAGATGCAAAATAATTTGTTATTAAGACACAAATCCATACAATTTCTTAGAAGTTTTTTTGATAAAAAAGGATTTTCTGAATATACTACACCAATTTTGACTAAATCTACTCCTGAGGGAGCAAGAGATTATTTAGTTCCCAGTAGATTACATAAGGGAAAATTTTATGCATTGCCCCAAAGCCCTCAACAGTATAAACAATTATTGATGGTTGCCGGTGTAGATAAGTATTTTCAAATTGCCCCATGTTTTAGAGATGAAGCTGCTAGGGCACATAGGGCACCTGGAGAATTTTATCAATTAGATTTAGAAATGAGTTTTGTTGAACAAAATGATATTTTAAAATTAATGGAAAAATCTATGATTGAATTAGTAAAAAAAGTGTTTCCAGAGAAAAAAATAACAAAAATTCCATTTCCTAGAATTTCTTATGAAGAAGCAATGAAAAAATATGGAAATGATAGTCCGGATATAAGAAAAAATAAAGATGATCCAAATGAATTGGGTTTTTGTTGGATTATTGATTTTCCATTATTCCAAAAACAGACTGAAGATGATTTTTTTCATGGTGCTGGACAAGAATTAGGACCAAGTCATCATATGTTTACTATGCCAAGAGAAGAAGATATATCTTTGTTAGATAAATATCCTGAAAATGTAAAATCTTATCAACATGATTTAATTTTAAATGGTTTTGAATGTGGTGGAGGAAGTATTAGAATTCATGATCCAAAAATTCAAGAAAAAATATTTGATTTAATAGGATTTAGTAAAGAACAAAAAAAAGAATTTGCACATCTCTTAGAAGCATTTAAATATGGTGTGCCTCCGCATGGAGGAATTGCATTAGGTATTGACAGATTATTGATGGTTATTATGGGAAAGGATAATATTAGAGAACTAATTGCATTTCCAAAAGATAAATCTGCTAAAGATCCTGTTTTGGATGCACCAAGTAAGGTTGACAAAGGACAATTAAGTGAATTAGGAATAAAACTAAAATGAAATTTATATCTATTGAAGAATCATTAAAAAAGAAATCTGGCAAAGTTGCAATTAGAGGTTGGATATATAGAATTAGAAAGATGAAGGATAAAATCTTCATTGTTATGAGGGATTCTTCTGAAATATTACAATGTGTTGTTAATAAACCTGCATTAGTTAAAATAGCTGATGGATTATTAAATGAAAGTTCTCTAGAAATTGAGGGTTCCTTAAATAAAGATAAAAGAGCACCAAATGGA